>JAYTWP010000175.1:0-8405 GCA_043743395.1 Actinomycetota bacterium
CCCACACCGGTTGTGACGGTGTGGTCATCGGTCGGGGGTGTCTCGGTCGGCCGTGGCTGTTCGGGCATCTCGTGGCCGCCTTCAACGGCGCGCCCGTGCCGGACTCTCCACCACTCGGATTCGTGCTCGAGCAGATGGCCGATCATTGTCGCTTACTTGCGGATCACCTCGGCCAAGATCATGCGGTGCGCGACTTCCGCAAGCACACGTCTTGGTACCTTACGGGTTATCCCGTTGGGGGCGAGGTCCGCGGCAACTTCAGCAAGATCAGCTCGCTCGGAGAGCTCGATGATCTCATCGCTGCGCTCGATCACACGTTGACCGTGGTCGCGGGTGGCGAGCGAATCCGCCGCGGCCATACGAATGGGCCGATCCGTGTCGTCTTGCCTGAGGGCTACCTCGATGACCTCGACGACGTGACCCCGCCTGACGACGCCGACGTCATGGCGCTCAGCGGCGGATGACCGCGGCCGACCGGGCCCAGGCAATGCCACGGCTTGTGCTGGCATCGGCATCGCCTCGACGCAGCGAGTTGCTGGCCCAAATCGGGCTGACCTTCGTTGTCATGCCAACCGACATCGATGAAACCGAACGTCCCGGGGAAGATCCGGTCTCGTACGTGCACCGGTTAGCGATCGAAAAGGCACTCGCCGCGCCGGCCGACCCGGGCGATGTGGTGATTGCGGCCGACACGACGGTCGACGTCGACGGATTGATCTTGGCAAAGCCGCTCGACGACACCGATGCCCGGCGGATGCTCACGCTGCTGAGCGGGCGCGCCCACGAGGTGCACACGGCCGTGGCCGTGCGCTACATGGACCGTGTCGTTTCAGACGTATGTACGTCCACGGTGAGCATGGTTCCAATCAGCGCCGAAATCCTGCATTGGTACGTGGGCACCGGCGAGCCATATGGCAAGGCGGGGGCGTACGCAATCCAGGGTGCTGCGGCGTTGCTGATCGATGGTGTGCAGGGCAGCGTCACGAATGTGATCGGGCTTCCGCTGGCGATGGTCGATCAGTTGCTCGCTGCGGCGGGTGTTTCGTTGCTGCGGTTGCTAACCCCGTAGGTCAGCCCCTACCATTAGCACTCGCACTCGTCGAGTGCTAATGCCCGTGCGGCAGCAGCCACACTCGGCTCTGCCAGACAACACGTCTCAACAAACCTGGAGCGTTCTCTCATGAATCTCAAGCCGCTGGACGACCGCATTGTGGTCAAGCCCAACGAAGCCGAGCTCACCACAGCATCTGGCCTCGTCATCCCTGACACCGCCAAGGAAAAGCCACAGCAGGGCAGCGTCCTCGCCGTTGGCCCCGGCCGCTGGAGCGATGACAAGGGTGCCCATGTCGCACTTGATATCAAGGTCGGCGACACCGTCTTGTACAGCAAGTACGGCGGAACCGAAGTCACTCTCGAGGGCGTGGATTATTTGATCCTCACCAGCCGTGACGTTCTCGCAATCGTCGGCAAGTGAGGCACTAGCCCCATGGCAAAGATTCTCAAATTTGATGAAGAGGCGCGACGCGCGCTTGAAGCCGGTGTGAACAAATTGGCCGAAACGGTCAAGGTCACACTCGGGCCGAAGGGTCGCAACGTCGTCCTCGACAAGAAGTTCGGTGCACCCACCATCACCAATGACGGTGTCTCAATCGCGAAGGAAATCGAACTCGACGATCCCTTCGAGAATATGGGCGCTCAGTTGGTGAAAGAAGTTGCCACCAAGACCAACGATGTTGCCGGTGACGGCACCACGACGGCCACAGTGTTGGCACAGGCCATGGTCCACCAAGGCATGCGCAACGTTGCTGCCGGCGCCAACCCAATGGGCCTCAAGAAGGGCATCGAGAAGGCGGTTGCCGCTGCAGTCGAGTCCATCAAGAGCCAGGCCAAAGAGGTCGACGACAAGGGCGATATCGCTGCTGTTGCCACCATCTCGGCGGCAGACGCCTCGATCGGCGAAGTCATCGCAAATGCGATCGACAAGGTCGGCAAGGACGGCGTTGTCACCGTCGAAGAGAGCAACACCTTCGGTACCGAACTCGAGTTCACCGAGGGCATGCAGTTCGACAAGGGTTACCTGTCGCCGTACTTCGTCACTGATGCAGAGCGCCAAGAAGCTGTGCTCGATGATCCGTACATTCTCATCAACAACGGCAAGATCAGCTCGGTGCAGGTTCTCCTGCCGGCGCTCGAAGCCGTGATGAAGACCGGTCGCACTTTGTTGATCATTGCCGAGGACATCGAGGGTGAGGCACTTGCCACACTCGTCGTCAACAAGATCCGTGGCACGTTCAACTCCTCTGCAGTCAAAGCTCCCGGCTTTGGTGATCGCCGCAAGGCGATGCTTCAGGACATGGCTGTCCTCACCGGTGGCCAGGTCATCAGCGAGGAAGTCGGCCTCAAGCTCGAGAACGTCACCCTCGATCTGTTCGGTCGTGCCAAGCGCGTCATCATCACCAAGGACAACACCACAATTGTGGATGGTGCCGGTGAGCACGACGACGTCAAGGGCCGTATCAACCAGATCAAGGCCGAGATCGAGAACACCGACAGCGATTGGGATCGCGAGAAGCTGCAGGAGCGCCTCGCCAAGCTGGCCGGCGGTGTTGCAGTCATCAAGGTCGGCGCCGCAACCGAGGTCGAGCTGAAAGAGAAGAAGCACCGCATCGAAGACGCTGTGTCGGCAACTCGTGCAGCGATCGAAGAAGGCGTTGTGGCCGGTGGCGGTGTGGCGTTGGTGCGTTCACGTGCCGCCGTCGCAAAGGTTGTCGCGTCGCTCGAGGGCGACGAAGCAACCGGTGCAAAGATTGTCTGGGAGTCGCTCATTGCGCCGCTCAGCACCATTGCCGACAACGCTGGCCTTCAAGGTGCTGTCGTCGTGCAGCAGGTTGAGGCGGCCAAAGGCAACATTGGTCTGAACGCCGCGACTGGGGAAATGACCGATCTCGTCAAGGCTGGCATCATCGACCCGGCGAAGGTGACTCGTGCGGCGCTGCAGAATGCAGCGTCCATCGCAGCACTGGTGCTCACCACTGAATGTCTCGTGGCGGACAAGCCCGAGAAGAAGTCGGCAATGCCTGCCGGTGGCGGCGGCATGGGCGGCATGGGCGGCATGGGTGGAATGATGTAACCACTTCGGTGGGAATACGCGGTGCGTGCTCGAGGTTCAATCGGACACCCCCAACAGACGGCCCCGGGTTCTTACCCCGGGGCCTCTGCGTTTTTCTCGGGAATGCCGAGACCACCGGTAGTTTGTGGCGATGGCAACGCCGGGAAAGAGACCGTTCTGGATGCATCAGGGCGCGGAGTACCTCATCGGCATCGTGTTCGTTGCGCAGGGCTTGCAGAGCAGCACACCATTGGTGCCGTCCTTGCTCGGTGGCGTCGTGGTGCTCAATACGGCGTGCGCGAAAGGGCCGATGGCCGCGTTCCAGGTGTTTGGACGTCGTGCACACCGCTACCTCGACGCGATCTTGATCCTGGCAACGGTGGTCGGCACATTTCAGCCCTTCTTCTCCATCGATTCGGGCACACGGTTGATCATGGGCCTACTCGCGTTTGCGCTTGCGTTCATCTGGCTGCTGAGCGACTTCACAGAGAAAGTGAAGGTACCCAAAGGGGCGCGTGGGTCTGGGCCGAGCGCAGCGCCCACGGATAACAGCGTTGCTGCTTCGGTCGGGCGCACGGCTGGCCGCCTTGTCGGCGGTGGGGTCAACGCCTATCGCAAACGCAAAGGCTGACACAGCGTCGATCGCGGCCGCCCGGCCTAGTCTTGTTGGCATGTCATTCGAACGTCCTGTCGCCGATGTTGCCAAACTGCTTGCGGCCTGGCAGGAATGGGAGAGCGGCGAACAAGCTCCGGGCCGGGTCTTGGCCGATCTCAAGAAGGCGGGCCTCGCCGACGTGCTGAAGCAGCTTGTCGAGACGGGCTGGGTGCCGTCGGCAACGGCATAACCAGAGTCTGGCGAGCGGCCGACGAACCTGCGATCACGAGGAGCCCCGATGTCACCTCAGCGTCAAAGACGAGGCGGTGAACAGGTCATTCCGCGCCCCGTTGCCTGGCGCCTCGGTGACACTGCACCATGGCGGGCCGACGCGTTGGTGAATGCCGAAGCGGCAATTCGTAGTGTCGAAGCGTCGTGGGCGGACCGTCAACTCGAAACGCCGACGTTCGATGGCGCACGACCCTCGGCCGTGCTCGTTGTGCTCGCCGATGGTCCGGATGGGGCTGAGGTGCTGCTCACCAAGCGTGCCACGCATCTTCGCAATCACCCCGGCGAGATCAGCTTCCCCGGTGGTCGGATCGAAGCCGGAGAATCCGCAGTACAGGCCGCAATTCGAGAGGCGCACGAAGAGGTTGCGCTTGAACCAGCCATGGTGAGCGTGCGCGGTCAGTTGAGTCACCTCTCCACGGTCGTGAGCCGAAGCTACATCGTGCCCCTCGTGGCAAGTCTCGCCGAACGCCCAACACTGAGCGCCGACAGTACCGAAGTGGAACGCATCTTGTGGGTGCCACTTGTTCAGCTCGCTCATGTTGATACGTATCGTGAGGAATGGTGGGGCACCCCGCCGCTCGATCGCCGAATGGACTTCTTCGACCTTGACGACGAGACGATATGGGGTGCCACCGGACGCATGCTGCACGAGCTCCTCGGGGTGGTTTACGGACCACCAGCGATACGGACTGCGCCGTAAAAGGCGTACGCCCAGGAGTAACACGGCGCGCGGTCGAACAGCCAACGCGTGGCGCAATGTGCCTTTGTGTCGGCGAGTAACTGCCGATCAATGCGTCTGCGGGTTGTTGAATTCCAATATCGGCCATCGCCGCCGTAGCGACGTTCGAGTAAGTGGACATTGCGGTAACCAAAGTCGTGACGCCGACACGCTTCGGTGAAGTTGAACGAGCGTCCGGTGTTACCTATCAACGGCGCTGAGCACAAGTCGGTCGTCCAATCGAGCCACGTATCACTGGCAACGCCATCGCTGCCGATTCGCCCACGTGCAATTCCTGAGAATTGCCTCAGCGAGATGTCGAACATGAGGTGTTCGACATAGGCCGCATCAGCGGCCGCATTGGGGGCGGCGGCCAGCACGGCGTGAGTGGCGGGAGTGACAGTCAACAGACTCGTGACTGCGACGAGGACACGGGCGAAACGTCCCATGATGCCCCCTCAGGTTGTTGTCGGACGGATCACCCCGACGTGGTTGCTCACTCGGCTCTTGCCGATGACCCGATTCAAGCGGCTGCGGATCGCGCGCGCAACCCGGCAATCATCGTGTCGGCTAGACGAGCGACTGCAGTAGCCGCCATCCAGTCTCCACGTGTCGCTCGGTGGTGAGCCGTGCACCGATCGAGAAGCGCAGGCTGCTTCGCCCGTCGAGCACGGTTCGGGTGAACAAGACCTGGCCGGTCGCGTTGGCGCGCTCGATGAGTGAGTCCGTTGCCGCATCGCCGTCGTGCAGTCGGACGCAGAGCAGATTCAACGGGTGCGGTGCGACGATCTCGAAGCGGGGGTCCGCCCGAACCCACCCAGCCAACAGCTGAGTCAGGCCGACGTGATCTCGGATCATCGTCCGCACGGGTTCGATGCCATCGCAGCGGATCATGAACCACAGCTTCAGCGCCCGAAAGCGGCGCCCGAGAGGAATCTGCCAATCTCGATAGTCAATCGCCACTCCCGACTCGGCCGCGCTCGAGCGGAGGTACTCGGGCAGGATGCTCAGCGCGCCGATGAGCGCGGCACGATCTGCAGTCCAGAAGAGATCGCAGTCGAAGTTGACCCCCATCCATTTGTGAGGATTGGTGCAGTAACTGTCGGCGAGTTCGAGACCCTGGTTGACCCAGCGATACTCGGGCGCAAGTGCAGCGATCCCGCTCATTGCCGCATCGACGTGCAGCCAGATGTTGCGTCGAGCGCAAAGAGCACCGATGTCGGTCGTCGGGTCGAACGCAAGAGAACTCGTGGTGCCTCGTGAGGCACAGACGAAGAATGGCGTGAGGCCTGCTTCCACATCGGCGACGATCATGCGCTCGAGCTCATCGGCTCGCATCGCGAAATCGGTGTCGATTGGTACGAAGCGCATGTGTTCAGTGCCAATACCGGCGATGCGCAAACCCTTTTCTATACTGCTGTGTGCCTGTGTAGTTGTATATGCAACTAAAGCTTTGGTGTCACCAGTGTGATTCACGTCTCCGCCCGTGGCTCTCCAGCGGGCGGCAAGTATCGCGGCGAGAGTTGCTTCTGAGGCCGAACCCTGGATGACGCCACCGCCAGCTGGGGAGTCGCTTCGGAAACGATCGGGCAGGCCAAGTAGCTCCTGCATCCAGTCGAGCATGAGCGTCTCGACCTCTGTACATGCCGGGCTCGTGATCCAACTCATACCCTGCACGCCGAGCCCGGCAGATGCGAGTTCGCCGAGGATCGAGGCGTAGGACGAGTTACTGGGAAAGTAGGCGAAAAAGTTGGGGTGCTGCCAATGGGTAATGCCTGGAATGACGACGGCATCGAGGTCGTGGAGCACGGCTGCGAAGGGCTCGGTTGTCGTCGGGGGATGTGCGGGCAGGCTGGCACGCACCTGTCCGGGCTGCAACGCCGGGTTCCAGACGGGGAGCTGCTCGATCCCCTCGATGTAGTCGCTGATCCAGTCGATCAGGGCATGACCGTTTTGGCGAAAGTCTTCAGGAGTCACAGGCACGTACGGTAACGCTGCGAACGAGCACGCCCACGCTGATATGGCGTACCGTTCAGCTATGTCGATATCGCACCTCGACCCACATCAGTTCCCACTGCACAACGCCAACGCGCGTGGATTCCGACAGGCCTTCGTTCGACATGGAATTGGTGGCGTACCGGTGGTCTGTGTGCATGGGTGGCCCGAAACCATGCGTATCTACTGGAAGCTGATCCAACCCTTGGTAGATGCCGGGTTCGAGGTGATCGTGCCTGACCTGCGCGGGTTCGGCCACAGTGAGCTCGGCCCCGACGGGTTTCACGACGTGCCGTCGCACGCGCGCGATCTGTACGCGCTCGTCCACGATCACCTCGGTCACGAATCAGTGGTTCTGGTCGGAGGAGACCTCGGTGGCCCGGTGATTCAGGATCTTGCATTGCGTCACCCCGACTGGGTCGATCGCATGGTCCTCTTCAATTCGCCGCTGCCGTATCTCAAGCAGGAGATGGCCGGCATGGAGGGCACGCGTGCTCCGCGAGAGGCAGCCGACTATTTCATTCGCCAAGGCACCGACCCCGATGGGCTCGCGGCAGAGTTGGTGACGCCCGAGCAACGTCGGCGTTACATTGCCTCGTTCTACACCAGTCGGTTTTGGGCGCATCCTGGCTCGTTCGCGCAGACCGGTGAGGTGGACTTTCACACGGAGCCCTTCGGGAACGCAGCATCGTTGCGCGCCAGCTTTGGTGGTTACGAGAGTGCATTCACGGCAGCGGCGTGCAGCGAACCGCGCATGATCGGCCGGAACGACCGAACGCGAACAATGATTCTGCACGGCACGAGCGATCACGTGATCTACCCCGCGTTCGACCGGATGGCGGCAGCGGTGTTTGCGGACCACGTCGGACCGTTTCTGCTCCGCGACTGCGGTCACTTTGTGCCCTGGGAGGCGAGTCACGCGCTGATCAGCGCGACGAAGGCGTTCTGCGGAGATCTGTTGTGGGAGCGATAAAGCGCTCGGCCATTAGGGGTGGCCGGAACCCAAGGCTGTGTCCCGCGCTTTGACCCCACGCGCGACTCGCCAGAAGATGAATGCGACGCCGAATATCATCAGACCGAACGTGATGTACTGCAGCGACCCACCCCGGTCGCCCGGGTGTGTTGGTTCGATTCCACAGTCGGGGAGATCGACAGAATTGCCGAGACATTGTGACAGGTCTCGCTTGGTGTTCAGGAACTCGTTGTTGATGGATGTCGTGGTGACCGCCGAGCTGCTCCCGTCGCCGGAGTTGGGTGGAGCCACGGCGAGGGCAGCTGCCGGGGAGAGCATCGCCACGACCGCGAAGGGGAGCACGAACCATCGACGCATGGAGCCATCGTCGCGCGTTCTGGGACGGTTCGCCCAGCGGGGACTAGATTCGGTGACTTGAGCCACAGAATCGACACCGTCCTCGTCGTTGACTTCGGCGCCCAGTACGCACAACTGATTGCGCGTCGGGTTCGCGAACTCAACGTATACAGCGAGATCGTCCCTCATCGCATCACGGCTGGCGAGATCGCTGAGCGCCAACCCGTTGCGATCATTCTCTCCGGGGGCCCCAAGAGCGTGCATGTCGAGGGCGCGCCATCGCTTGATCCCGCCATCTACGATCTCGGTATTCCCATCCTGGGAATCTGCTATGGCGTTCAGCTGATCGCGCAGCAGCTTGCCGGGGGCGAGGTCGGCCGCGGTATGC
>JAYTWP010000176.1:0-2758 GCA_043743395.1 Actinomycetota bacterium
GAGCGAGCCCACTGTGCGTTCTATGCGCGAGGCAACACCTTCATCTGGCTCATCATGCGTGAATCTTCGTGCTGCATATTGTGGCAGTGGAACAGGTAGGTGTTCTTGAAGGCGCCTTCCGGCCGGCCCAACACGTCGGCCGGTATATCGGGCCACGTCATGATGATCTGTGCCTCGGCGTTTTTGGGGAGGTACACCGTTTCCTTCCAGCCGGCGGTCTCGTAAGAGCGCAGCCGAACCCGCGTGCGACCCAGAACCTGGAAGTTTGTCAGGTGGAGGTGAATTGGATGAGTCCAACCGCCGGAGCTGTTCTTGATCGTCCAGATCTCCGTCGTACCCGCGCGAGGGTACGCGTCGAACCGGTTGGCGTCGTACGGCTGCCCATTGATCGCGAACACGCCGCCGCTCCTGTTGAACTCGAATTTTCGACGCACCGTCGCGTCGCTGACGGGAATCTTTTCGATTGTGCGAAGCGTGCTGGGCACCGTGCTGTCATCGGTCAGGCGTCGGGTGACGTCGAAGCGCATCACCTGTGCGAGTGTGTCGGTTCCGTTGAGATTGTTCAGCACGACAGACGTGTTCAGCGGCACGGCAGCAAAGTCGACGATGATTTCATACCGCTCTGCCTGGCACATGAACAGTGACGTCACAGTGATCGGTTTCGAAAGGTAGCCAGCCTCGGTGGCGATCACCTGGAACGGCATCTTGTTGCTGAACGCGAATTCGAACTGTCTGAAGGCCGACGCGTTGAGCAGTCGGAAGCGGTACTTGCGGGTGCCCACCGAGAAGCGAGGCTGGATGGCACCGTTCACCAACATCACGTTGCCCTCAAGGCCGTTCTTGAAACGGTCGGGGAATGGATACGACAACCTGCCGTCGTTCTCGAACAGACGGTCGGCGATCATCAGCGGAATGTCGAACTCGCCGCGCGGTAGTTGCTGTGACGTGGCCGAATCGTCGTCGAGCAGATAGAACCCGGCGAGGCCCATGTTGACATTGCGCCCGGTTTCGTCCATCGCGTGATCGTGATACCACATGGTGCGTGCCGACTGCATGGTGCGCGGACCCTGTGAAGCGTTCGGTATGGCGTAGGCGCGTGACATGCCTGGGTGCACCATGTCTCCCGCGTGGCCGTCATTGTCACCGTCTACAAGAGCGCCGTGCGTGTGCACCACCGTGTGCACATTCTCGGCGACAAGATCATTGAAATGTGTGACGACCGCGGCGCGTCCCTCGCGAGCCCAGATCGTCGGGCCGGGAAAGGAACCGTCGTATGTCCACAACGGAGTCTTCAGCCCGGGAAAGATCTCGGCCTCGACGCGACGCTGGCGAATCTCGTAATAGTCGGTGGCCGAGTCACTCTGCACAGGTTTGGCGACCGGAGGTATCGACAAGTCGGCGAGAAACGGCACGGGCGTCGGCCCGGAGGTTCCTGCACCGGAGATTCCTGTTCGTAGGTTGAAGAAGAACGAAGCCCCTCCGACGGCTGCCCCCAACCCCAACAGCCGTCGGCGCGAGAGATTTGGACCACGCGAATTCAACTCTTCCGTCATGCCCCGCTACCTGAGTCCCTCGTTCAGCGCGCCACATGCTGAGCGTGGCGTCGCTGTTCATCATCCTTGCTGAACACCGCCCAGTCAATTTTTCAAAAGGCAACCTCGATGACCAACGCTTGGACTAATCGCTATAACCAGGGTCGCTCGGCCAATTCGGCTGGAAGAGATGCCATTGCTCCGGGGCCTTGCGAATGAGGAACTCAAGCTCGTACGCCAGTTGCTGCGTGCCACGGGCGACGTCCTCGCGGAGACCACCGAGACGCTTGAGCTGCAGCGGTGGCCTGACGATGGCGTGATGCCCGTTGTAGCGCAGCGTGAAATAGCAGCCGGACGGCAGAACCGGTGCGCCCGTGCGCAGCCCAAGCATCGCTGGTCCAGCAGGCAACGTCGTCATCTCGCCGAAGAACTCCACAGGCACACCGCTGCGCTCGATGTCACGATCACAGAGCAGACAAACGACCTCATTGTTGCGAAGCGCCCGCATCACTGCGGTAGCGGCGGTGGGACCGAGCGGAACAACCGTCATCCCGAGCTTGTGGCGCAGATCGGTGAACCATTCGAAGAGTTCGGGCGGCTCGATGGGTTCGACCACCACGGTCATCTTGTAGCCCTGATCGATGAGCCAACGTCCCGCCCACTCCCAACCACCAAGATGGGGCAGAGCGAGAATCACGCCGTTGCCGAGCTTGAGCGCCTCGGGAATGTAGTCGAAGCCGTCTACCGTGAAGCCAGCGCTCACTGCCCGTTTCGTGAGCGTGGGCAGACGGAAGCTTTCCACGTAGTACTTCGCGTAGGAGTCGAACGACTGCTGAACCGCCTGGCGAAGTTCGAGACCGCGCAAAGACGGGGTAACCCGCTTGAGGTGACGCTCGATCATCGAGCGTTTCTCGCGCATGCCGCCAGCAAAACTGAGACCGATGAGTGATGCCGCCACGCCGGCCATCGGCCCCGGTATTGCCCGCGCTGCGAGTGAGCCGAGTTTGTAGCTGTTGACGGTGAACGCGTCCGTCAAACGATCGCGTGAGCGGCGTTGAGCAGGCACGGGCTAGGGATTCGGGCGACGGCGGGGCACGCGCGTTTGGAGACGTTCGGTACGTACGCCGCGGCGGGACTGCCGACGACTGCGGCGGATCTCCATCTTCGCCGCCGTGCGCGGCGTGACGCCGGCCTGCTTCCATACCTTGATGAATCGTTGCACCGCC
>JAYTWP010000177.1:0-2168 GCA_043743395.1 Actinomycetota bacterium
GCCGATGCGTCGTCGGTGAAAGTGTTCGGTACCGAGTTCTACCAGGAGTCGTTCCGACTGCTGTTCGAGGTCATTGGTCCGGTCGGATACCTCAAGGCCGACGCGCCGGGTGCGGTGCTGAAATCGCGGCTCGAAACTGCGTACCGCGGCATGATCATCCTCACCTTCGGCGGTGGCACCAACGAGACGCAACGCGATCTCATCTCGATGTTCGCACTCGGTTTCCCAAGGGCAGGTAAGTAATGGACTTCAGACTCTCACCCGAACAAAACGACCTGCGCGAGTTGACCAATCGCATCCTCACGGACCGGGTCACCAACGAGTCGCAAAAGGCTGCGGCTGCGAGCGAGCATGGCTTCGACATGGGCCTGTGGGGCACGCTCGCTGACAGCGGAATTGTCGGCATTGGCCTGCCCGAATCGGTCGGGGGCGGTGGACTGGGGGCGCTCGAGATTGCCGTCGTGCTGGAAGAGGTCGGCCGCGCCACGGCGCCGGTACCGGCTTTTGCCGTAATGATTGCGGGGGCCGCGCTCGCTCATTTCGAGGCGCTCGACCAACTCGCCGGTGTTGCCAGTGGCGAACGCATTGTCACGGTTGCATTGCAGGAGCCGGTCGGTTCTCCGCATGAGCCGTCGACCACGGTGTCGGCAGCTTCGCGCATCAATGGGCAGAAGGTCTGTGTGCCTGCCGGTACCGCGGCGTCAGCGTTCGTCGTCTCGGGGACCGACGGCTTGTACGTCGTGGCAGCCGATACCGAAGGTGTCCTCGTTGAACGGCAGAACGCCACATCGGGCATACCTGACGCACGTGTCACGTTCACGAATAGCCCCGCCACCAAGCTCGCTGACGTCGATGGCTTGTCGTGGTTGCTCGATGTCGCGACGACGGCGCAGTGCTTGCTGATGTCGGGTGTGTGCCAACGTGCGCTCGCGCTCACCGCGGCGTACACGAAAGAGCGCATCCAATTCGAACGGGTGATCGCCAGCTTCCAGGCAGTGAGCCAACGTGCAGGCGACAGCTATATCAACACCGAGGCTGTCCGACTCACGGCCTGGCAAGCCGCCTGGCGTCTGGGTCAAGGGATGCCTGCGTCCGAGCAGGTTGCCAGCGCGAAGTACTGGGCGAGCGAGGGTGGCCTGCAGGTCTTGCACGCAGCGCAGCACCTGCACGGTGGCGTCGGCGTCGACCGCGATTATCCATTGCATCGCTGCTTCTTGTGGGGCAAGCAGATCGAGTTGACACTCGGCAGCACGATGCCGTCGCTGGTTCGACTCGGGCGGTTGATCGCTGGCAGTCCGGTCGCGTGAGTCAGTTCAACACCGACGACATCTTGCCGCCAGATCCGGGTCTCGAGGTCCTCCACGACCGCGAGTACCGCGTGCGCGCCTATCGCAAGGACCCGAACCTGCTCGTGCGCGGGGCCGTCCGGGATCAGAAGCCGGCCGGGCTGTACATCGAAGAAGACACCCTGCCTTTGACCATCCATCACATGCAGGTGGATCTCGAGATCGCCTTTCCGGCACTTGAGATTGTCGATGTCACGGTGCACTTCGAGACGCATCCCAACGACTCATGTCCTCTGATCACGACGCACTACGAAAAGCTCATCGGACTCTCGATCGCGCGCGGCTTCACCCATCGGGTACGTGAACTCTTTGGTGGCCCGCGAGGCTGCACTCACACCACTGCCCTGCTGCAGGCGATGGCCCCTGTGGCCGTGCAATGCGTGTGGAGTATGCGTGCCAGCCTCGCCAGAGAGACGGGCAACGTGTCGTTCTTGCCGCGCGAGCTCACCGACGCCGAGAAGAAGGCCCAGTGGGGGATGAACCTCAACACATGTCACGTATGGGATGAGGACGGCGAGTTCGTCGAACAGATCACGCAGGGTGCACCGATGCAACCACCATTGTTCGCTCGGCAACGTATGCGTGATCTCGGACTTGACCCCGAGGACTGGCGCAGCCGGATGCGCGGCTAGATCATGCCGCCGCTATGACCGATCTGGTGCAGTACGCGCTCGACAACGGCACGGCACCCGACGGTGTCGCGGTTATTACGCTGAATCGGCCCGATAAACGTAATGCGCTCAATGCAGAGATGATCGCCGCACTCGGCAGCGCGTACGCCGCGTGCGACGAGGACAACCGTGTACGCGTCGTGGTACTCAC
>JAYTWP010000178.1:0-1511 GCA_043743395.1 Actinomycetota bacterium
ATCGCAGGGACGGGCCAGGTGGATCCCAACCGATCGTTCGCCGTGGACATCGCGGTCGCCATCACACACGCAATTGAAACCGAGAGCGGAGGCGAATGATGGCGAAGCCAAAGGCGATCCAGTGGCTCGAGGAAGAGACGGGCCAGACCATCGACTACCGGACGGAGGTGGACGCCGGTCAGGACCGACACCTCTCGGTACGCCTCACTGGCGAACTTGCGACCGGTCTCGATGCCATGGCGGCAGAACGTGGCCTCACCGTGTCGCATCTCGTCCGCGAGCTTCTCGCGGAGGCTGTCGGTCAACGAGCGCAAGTCGCCAAGCTTGATGGTCGAGCGTTGGCCGAGCGCCTTGCCGCAGACGTGGCCGAGGTGCGCCGCCGACTCGCCGGCTGACGCGTCCGACCCGCGGAGCGGCGTGGTGAACACTTGGTCGAGGATCGACCTCAATCCGGTCGTGCGGTGACCATCAGCGATAGTTGTGCGCACCAACGTGGGCTGGCGAGTCTCCCTGATGCTTCGGCGGGCTGGACGTACGTGCGTCGGCCGCGCAGGTCACCGTCGGGTCCCTTGGCTTTGGTACCTCGTCGCTCGATGCCGTCGCAGGAGTCGGTCCAGTGCCATCGGTTCCTCCGAAGTCCTCGGCTCCCTTACAGAGCAAGCGGAACCGGAAGCGCAGCACAGAACTTCAGTACCATTGAAGTGCCATCAATACCGCTGCCGCCTCGAACCTCCTGGTCAGGTGGGGTATGACGTCGTCCTGAACAAGGATCTGCGTGCGCACTACTGGAAGGGCCGGAGCCGGATGGTCAACTGAAGGCACAGCGGTGTGCGCCCGCCACGCCAACCGACTAAACCCTATTGTCACCTCGTCCGTGTGTGAGGTGTGAGAATTCGGGAGGTGACCGACCAGAGCTTCGAGGTTTTCTTTCGCGACGAGCATCGACCACTCGTCGCGCTCGGTGTTGCGATACCGCTGTGATCTTGCCGGACGGTCGACTGTTCCTTGTCTATGGCGTTCCCGTCGGCGCCGGCCTGTCATCGTGTGCCGACATCTACGACGAGAAGGCGCGCTGAGACGAATCGGGATGGTGGCGCTGGTGGCATCCCCGGCGGTGACATGCCCCTATACGCCGCTACCAGATAGCATGGCCAGCAGCATCCGCCAGGAGTTGTTGTGCGCTGCGTTGCTCCCAGAGCTACACAACGCACAACTTGCGGAAACCCGCAGCGTGCGGAAACCCGCAGCGTATTCGCCAAACGGCCGAGCGTATCGGCCACCAGCGGGCAGGCCGGGTTCTGGTAGCCACCGACTGCTGATTCAGCGTCCCGCGAGGCGGACGCGGATTACTTGGCGGCGAGGGTCTCGAGCGAGTTGACCAACAAAGTGAGCGCTGCGGCGGCAAAGGCAACCATGTTGTCGACACGTACCTCGGAGCCGGTCAGGATGTGGCGAGTTGCCTCGACCGGCCCCGACACGGCGACCCACACGTGCCCGGCGGGATCACCGTA
>JAYTWP010000179.1:0-2500 GCA_043743395.1 Actinomycetota bacterium
CGGGTGCATCAGTGATGACCTGGGTGACACCAATGGTGCACTCGGCCGCTGCGGCGGCAACCTCGGCGTTTGTCGTGGCTTCATCGGCGACGGCATCGATCCAGTCCAAGCTGAGGTAGCGCACCCCGTCAAGGTATCGCGCACGACCTAGTGTGCCAAGCAATGCTCACCGCTTCGGAGACCTCCTGGTTGGATGCCGACGAGGCCCGTCATCCAGACGCACCGGTCGAGGCATGGTGGTGGTGGGGAGCCGCAGCCGACGGAACCGCTGGCGTGTTCGTCGGTCTCGAACTTCGCGGAGATCGTTTCGACTACTGGGCCGGACTGGTCCGTGAGGGTGATTCGTACCTCTACATCGAAGAGCTCGACAGTGCCGATCTGCGCAGTGGTCTCGAGATCAAGCCGCCCGAAATGTGGGCCGACCATTCGTGCGATGTGCCGTTCAGGCAATGGAGTCTGGGCAACGAGGCTCACGGAGTCTTGCTCGATGAACCGCACGAGGCATGGCGGAGAGCCTACGGCACGCTGGTCCCGGTGACCTTCGACATCGAGTGGTACAGCGATGCTCAACTGGTCCCGCTGCAGTTGGACGCTCGCCTGGGTGTATCCGCACCAAACGCGGCTGGGGTCCATGGTTATCGACAGAGTGGTGAGGTCGATTGCCTCATCGAGCTCACCGATGGTCTTGTTGAGTTCGTCGGTCCATCCGAACGGGTGCACGTGTGGGGCGCGGCGTTTCTGCCATCATCATTGGCCATGCCGATTGCTCGCCCAGGATTCCGCGCGCCGTATCGGCGCAGTGATTCGATCATGGTCGATCAGGTGCTCACTGATCGATGGTGGGTGCACACCGTAGGTCGACCGCCATGACGTATGACCGCGACATTCTCGACGACTTCGCCGATCGGAAGAGAGCCCCCGCGTACCCGCAGGTGATCGCGCAGATGGGAATGGTGATCGAAGACCGTGCCAGTGGCTTTTGCGGCGACGTCGTGAAGATCACCTTTGAGGCTGTCACGCTTCGCGACCGCCACAATCAGCAGCGCCACTTCCGTTGGAAGGAGGGTGGCTTCCTGCTCGACGGCAAGCCGGTCACGCTCGGTCGTGCGGCGGCCGTTGCGCAATCACCAATAGCGAGCGTGAGAACGACCAACAGTGGGTCGGTTGCATCCGCTGCTGCCGGAAAGGCGCGCGTCGCTCGCGCGGCTCGAATCTGGGTGGAGGGCAAACATGATGCCGAGTTGGTCGAGCATGTGTGGGGCGACGATCTCAGGGAACTCGGAATTGTGGTCGAGCCGTTGCACGGCATCGACGACCTCGCCGGCGCCGTACGAGATTTCGGTCCTGCACCGCAGCGTCGTCTCGGTGTGCTGGTCGATCATCTTGTCGCCGGCTCCAAAGAGTCACGTCTTGCCGCAACGGTGCGCGATCCGAACGTGTTGATCACCGGCCACCCCTTCGTGGATGTGTGGGCGGGCATTCGTCCCCATGTACTTGGGCTCAGCGAATGGCCCGACGTGCCACGGGGTCAACCGTGGAAGCAGGGCATGTGCGCCGCGCTGGGTACCGACCTCGCCACGTTCTGGCCTCGGCTGCGAAGCCGGGTATCCACATATGCGGATCTCCGTCCAGAGTTGGTGGGCGCCGTCGAGCGACTCATCGACTTCGTCAGCGATGGGAATGAAGATCCGGGCTCGCCCAGCACCTGACCTCAGCCGTCGTCACACGCCGGCTTCGGAGATCGTTGGAGACTTGCGGCGTGCGCTGCCACTGCTGCGGCGGCGGATGAACCAGCCAACCGAGCCGGCGAGGGCGATCAGCACTGCGAACGGCACGGTGTAGGCAAATGCCACGCCAAACCCGTGAACGATCTTCGTGAACCTTCTCCAACCGTCATGCCACGCACCACCAACTGTTTGCGGCTTCGCGCCAGCCTCGGCAACGGCCTTGTCGCTTGTCGGCACAAGCGTCACGGTGAGTGTGGCCAATTGCACTCGACCGCTCAAGTTGCGCTGCTGGGCGAGCAACTGCTCGAGCGTGGTCTCGCGATTGGTGAGCTCGCTCTCGATCGAGGTCACGTCCTGAAGATTCTTCGCGTCCTTCAGCAGCGCACGGATGCGCTCGACACTGGCCTGTGCCGTGGCGATGCGCACGGTCACGTCGGTGATCTGCGTGCTCACGTCTTCGGTCTGCTGCGCGCGATTGACAAGAACGCCGATACCGCCGAGACCTGAGATCATCCTTTCGAGATCGGCTGGGGGGATCTTGATCGTGATGATCGCGCTCGCCGTCTTTGGATCGCCCACCTGTATGTCGGTGTTGTAGATCGCCCCACCCTTGGCATCGACGAGCGCCGGCAAAGCGATGACCGCCTTGCGAACGTCGGCGACTTCGACGGTGACCGCGGCTGTGATCGCAAGTGCATCGCCCAAGGGAGTCGATGTCGCCAATCTGTCTGTGGCCTGGCCCTGCGAATGGCCGGGGGTGTCCGCGAGCGATA
>JAYTWP010000180.1:0-2586 GCA_043743395.1 Actinomycetota bacterium
GAACCAGACATCATCTGCATGGCCAAGGGCATTGCCTCGGGATTCCCATTCAGCGCCTTGGGTACCACGAGCGAACTCGACGCGAAGTGGACCAAGGGCAGCCACGGCGGCACCTATGGTGGCAACGCGATGGGCTGTGCAGCCGCACTTGCCACCATCGAGATCATGAGCGACCCATCGTTCCTGCAGAACGTTCGTGACCGCGGTGAGCAACTTGTCGTTGGTATTCGCGAACTGCAACGCCACGACGATGGCATCACCGATGTACGCGGCTTGGGGCTGATGGTTGGCACCGAGTTCAGCGATCCGGCGCGTGTCGCCGCCATCCAGAAGCATTGTCTCGAGGAGGGCCGGATGATCGTGATGAATGCCGGCACCTATAGCAACACGTTGCGGTGGATGCCGCCGTTGGTTGTGAACGAACACGAGATCGAGATCGGCCTCGCCGCGTTCGGTGCCGCCCTGAAGGCAACTGCGTAGTGGCTGGTCCCGATCCTGAGCGGCTTGCCGTGTGGCGCGCATTCCTCGCTGCCAACGCCGCGCTCGATCGCGCTCTCACGGTTGCCCTCGACGATGAACGTGAGCTGCCTTTGCCATGGTTCGAGGTGCTCAACGCCTTGCAGGCCGAGGGCGGCAAGCTCCGCGTGATGGATCTTGCCGAGCGGGTTCACGCAAGCCCGTCGAGCCTCTCGCGACAGCTCAGTCGGATGGAAGACGATGGCTATGTTCGCCGCGACAGAGGCAACGACGCCGATCAACGAGCAGTCTTGATCGTGCTCACCCGCGATGGCCGCGACACGTGGCGGCGCGCAAATACCACCTACCTGCGCGTGGTCAAGCGCCTCTTCATCAATCACCTCACCGAGAGCGACGTCACCCACCTGAATCGCGTGCTGACGAAGGTGCTTGAGGCGCGCTGACAACTATTCGTATTCGGAATCATCTCGAACAGGATTCGTCATGGCCGGGCGCAAAGCACAAGAATTGGCTTGCCTGAACGCGTGAACCCCAGTTCAAGAGCCCTCCGAGGAGCATTCCCATGGTCACAGCCGTCATCGTCGATGCCATTCGCACGCCACTTGGGAGGCGTAACGGCAAGTTGAAGAACTGGCACCCGGTGGATCTCGCTGCAGAGACGCTCAAGGCACTCATCGATCGCACCGGTATCGATCCGGGCCTCGTGGACGACGTCATCATGGGATGCGTCATGCAGGTTGGTGAGCAGGCGTTCAACGTTGGCCGTAACGCTGTCTTGGCCGCCGGTTGGCCCGACACCGTTCCTGCCACCACCATCGATCGCCAGTGTGGTTCCTCGCAGCAGGCTGCCCATTTCGCCGCGCAGGGCGTGATCGCCGGCGCTTACGACATCGTGGTCGCCGCTGGCGTCGAGGTCATGACGCGGGTGCCGATGGGCTCGGCGATGATGGACGGCAAGTACGGCTTTCCGTTCGGGCCCGCAATGGGTGCCAGGTACGCGGCCGAAGGTGGCATCGTGCCGCAAGGCATTTCCGCCGAACTGATCGCCGACAAATGGGACATCAGCCGCGAGGACATGGATGCATTCGGTGTGCGCAGTCAGGCGTATGCATTGCGGGCAACGGTCGAAGGTCGTTTTGACCGCGAGATCCTGCCTGTGATCGACGCCGAGGGCGCGATGATGCACACGGACGAAGGCCTGCGCGACACCACGATGGAATCGTTGGGCAAACTCAAGCCATCGTTTCGACCGGTCGAGGAGGGTGGACGGGTCACGCCAGGCAACGCATCACAAATCACTGACGGAGCATCGGCGATTCTCATCATGAGCGAGGACAAGGCAGCGCAGTTAGGGCTCACGCCACGGGCGCGCTTTGTCGACTTCTCACTGGCAGGCGCCGATCCGCGCTACATGCTCACGGCTCCCATTCCAGCGACGCACAAGGTCCTGCAGCGCGCCGGTCTCACGATGGACGACATCGATCTGATTGAGATCAACGAGGCCTTCGCGTCGGTGGTGCTGGCGTGGGAAAAAGAACTGCACCCCGACATGGACAAGGTCAACCAGAACGGTGGGGCGATCGCATTGGGTCATCCGCTCGGCTGTTCTGGAGCTCGACTGATGACAACACTGCTCAACGAGCTCGAGCGCACCGGCGGCCGCTACGGCCTGCAGACGATGTGCGAAGGCGGCGGGCTCGCCAACGCCACCATCATCGAGCGCCTCGGCTGATTCGCGGAAACGACGGGTCCCGGCGCAGCGCCGCCGGGCCCGCAATGCCTGCCACCATCGGGCGGAGTAGGTCCGGTTGCGTCGGTAGCCTGGGCCCATGGGGTTCTGGCTGGTGCGTGTGCCGATCGCGATCATCTTCGGGTATGCGATCTGGCGCCTCGGCAAGGCCATGATCGGTGGCCTTGCTCGGCCGATTCCGACACCGCCGCCGGACGGCGAAATGCGCCGGGTCAACATGCGCTACCGGTGCCCGAGCTGTGGCACCGAGATCCGCATGACGAAGACCGACATCGTTGACCCAATCGCCCCCCGCCACTGCATGGACGAGATGGACCTGGTCGCGGTGGACGGCGAGGCGGTCGAGTAGCCCAAGGTAC
>JAYTWP010000181.1:0-2965 GCA_043743395.1 Actinomycetota bacterium
AGTCCGGCAATCACCCAATGCACGTAGTTATTGAAGTCGGTGTCGATGACGACCAATGCCAACGACGCGGTATTGGACGGTACGCCAGACCAACTCAGCGCAGGTGACAGTGCCTGACCCCGACACGTGTAGCGCGAATCCATGAGACCGCCGTCGGCCCACGGTGTACGCAAAACAAACGAAGCGCCTGGGCCCTCGATCGCGGTGTCGATGACGTCGGTGGCGATGACTTCAGTGGCAACTGGCTGCACCGAGTCGTCGATGATCGTTGTTGTCGTTGATGGCGTGAAGACGCTGGCATTCAGCGACGGGTTGGCCGGCCGCAGCGTGCGACCGTCATTACGACATGCGCTGAACGCCAGCAGGGCAACGAGGGCCTCGACCATTGGGATGATGATTCGTTGCATTCGCACAACACGCGAGCCTAGGGGGTCGAGCGTTGCGAGACGGTGCAGGCGGTAGCGTTGCGACGTGTCTGCATCTCGGCGCTGCATCCTCACCGTTCACGCGCACCCCGACGACGAAGCGTCCAAGGGTGCTCCTACGTTGGCAAAGTACCGTGCGGACGGCGTCCATACCGTCTTGGTGTGTTGCACCGCCGGCGAAGAAGGCGATCTGCAGAATCCGGGTTTGCGCGAACCGGGCCAACCGTTCCACAACCTGACCCCCGATCAGGAAAAGCTCAAGATGGCCGAACTCCGCCCAATCGAACTTGCCGAGTCGGCGGCCATCATTGGTTTCGAGGAAGTTGTGATGCTCGGTTACCGAGACTCGGGCATGCTCGATAGCGAGGCGAACGCACATCCGGACTCGTTCCACATGGCGCCCATCGATGACGCTGTCGGCCGTCTCGTGGCGGTCATTCGGCGCACCCGCCCACAGGTGATCATCACCTACAGCGACGATCACAGCGGCTACCCGCATCCAGATCATGTCAAGGTCCACGACATCTCGATCGTCGCCTTTGAGCGCGCGGGCGATCCCAGCTGGTACCCCGATCTCGGCGAGCCGTTTCAGCCAGCGAAGATGTATTACACGCTCTGGTCCAAGTCCCGCCTCATCGCGATTCACGAGGCAATGCTCAGGCTGCGCGGCAAGTCACCCTATGACGAGCGTTGGTTCAATCGTGTTGGCCAGGACGAGCGCATTACTACGCGAGTCGAGGTCGGTGGTTATCTGTGGGCCCGTTCTGGTGCATTGCGGGCGCACGCGACGCAGGTGGACCCCAACGAGCCGTTCTGGTTCGGTCTGTCCGACGACGAGCTTGCGCAGGTGTATCCGTATGAAGATTGGGTGCTGGCGCACTCGCACGTGGGCTTTGTACCCGAGGGTGAAACCGAAACCGACTTGTTTGCTTCTGTCGTCCTCTCGGCGCACGCATACGATTCACCTGAACCTGCCGAGGTCGGCACGTGACCACGGTGCAATACCGTGTCGTGTTCGCGAAGAAGGACGAAGTGGTCGAGGGCCCCGACGATGCCGATCTCGTGCTGACGATCGCGGCAACCGATATCGGTCTGTCCCCGACGGTTGCCTACATGCAGGGCAAGCTGAAGACGACAGGACCGACAGGCGCTGTCTTCGAGCAGCTGAAATCTGGCGACCTCGCCGCGACGCTTTCCAGGCTTGCTACGCGCTAGTTCGCTGGCGCGGATGCGCGCATTGCGTCGCGTAGTTGTCGGTAGCCGATCACGATCGCTCCGCTGGAGTCGAGCAGGTGGCGCATACCTTGATCCGTGGTGACGAGGGCAAGGTCATCGATCCAGCCCTGTGCCGCATCTGAAATCGCACGCACTTCTGGGGTGTCAATGACAGGCTGCACGTGGATCTCGGTAACCCCGGGCTGTAACGAGCGCAGTGCGTCGTAGACGCGATCGTGGCTACCGGCGCGCCAGTCGTGATCGAAATGGTCGGGGAAAACGACGCCTTCGTTCGCGGCGAGGTCGCGGAACGGAAAGCCTGCCTGTTCTTTGGTGATGGTGGACGGCAGGCGAATCGGCAGGCGGAACTCGACGGCAAGCTCGAGATACACATCGAAGAATTCAGGACGCAACGTAATAGCAGTGAGGTGTGGGGCGAGGTGTGTGACATCGATACCCCAGGCGATGGCGCGTTCGATCTGGGCCCGGCACTCGCGGAGCACTTCGGCCGGATCGGCATGCTCCCAGAGATCGTCGACGGTGCGCGGAAACCCTGCTTCGCCGCTGAGCAGCGAGGGGGCATGAGTGATTGGCCCGAATCGGTAGGTTGGGTGTTCACAGTTCAGTGTGAGGTGGACGCCGATGTCGTCGGTGACGCGGTAGCGCAAGGCGGCATCGCGGGCCCAGGGTGCGGGAACCATGAGCGAGGCGCACGACGCCACACCATCGCGCAACGCAAGGAACACACCCTCATTCGCCGCATGGCAGGAGCCGAGATCGTCGCAGGAGATGATGACCAGGCGATCTGTGGTGCCATATCCGAGTCGTTCGGCCAGGGTCTGCATGACCGCGACGCTACCTGCTGCAGGCGGCCCACAGGCCGAGATTCGCGGCTTCGGCATCGTGTGCAGCTTGGACAAATTCGCTTGAGCGGCTGTTGTCTGGTGCGATTGTGAGCGGGCGCGCGTAGCCGAGCCGCGCAAGTTCGAGATTGACGAAGAGGTTGTCGCTACTGCGATACACGTAACCGAGGAGACGTCCGTAATCGTCGCGCGCTTGCACGTCGCGGACCACGAGCACCCGGGTGCCGTTTGCGAGGAGGTGCTTGGTGAAGTCGCTGGCCTCTGGACCAAAGCACTGGATTGGTGTGTTCGGTTTTTTGGTCTCGGGCGTATCGATACCGATCAGTCGCACCCGTTCTCGTTTGCCGCCGAAGGTGACATCGACGGTGTCACCGTCGATCACGCGCACGACGATTGCGTTGTTCGCACCCTTGTCCGCGCTGACGACCGCCGCGGCGCGATTGGTGGAACCTGCGGATCCAC
>JAYTWP010000182.1:0-14880 GCA_043743395.1 Actinomycetota bacterium
ATGTGCAAGCACACCTCGATGTTGCGCTCGGTGAGTTGGCCGCTGACGTGGAGGTGAACATTGTGATGAACGACGCCGCGACCATCAGCCGCATTGACACCCCGATGTGGGATTCATTGCAGCGCGCTGTGTCGAAGCCATTCCCTGCGGCGCGTCTCACGCCTCGACTCGTCGTCGGGTTCACCGATGCTCGAATCTTTCGTAAGATGGGCTCGGTCGCCTACGGTGCCGGCCTGTTCAGCCCCGAACTCGATGCTGGCGAGTTCGGGGCTCGATTTCATGGGAACGACGAACGCATCGACGTGGAGTCCTTGCGCCTCACCACGCAACTGTGGCTCGACGTTGTTCGCGACCTCTTGGGGTGAACTGGATTTCACCAGCCGTTCACCTCTCGTTCATCAGGGCACCAATCGCTGGACACCTTGCACTCTTACAGTGCCAAGCGGTTACAACCCAACCAAGGAGAACACAGCGTGAACAACACGAGAAAGCGTTCGGCCGCCCTCTTCGGCGTCCTCGCAATTTCACTCATCGGGGCCGCCTGCAGCAGCAGTAGTTCCACCAAGGATATAACCGCAGCGACAACCGGAGCCACCACTGCTGGCACCACAGCTGGACTCAACTACTCGAAGCTCGAGGGGTCGTTGGTGGCATCTGGCGCCACGTTCCCCAAGAGCTTCTACGACGAAGCCATCGCCAACCTCGCCTCGGTGGCACCAAAGCTGACCGTTGAGTACGGCGGTGGCGGGTCCGGCAAGGGTCGCTCCGATCTGCAGGAGCAGGTCGTTAACTTCGCCGGCACCGACGGTGTTGTGAAGGCCGAAGACATCGCGAAGTACAAGGGTGGCGCATTCGTCTACGTGCCCACCGTCATCGCGCCAATCACCTTGTCATACAACTTGCCGAGCGTGAAGAGCCTGCAACTGTCGCCAGCCACCATCGCCGGTATCTACCAGCTCACCATCAAGAACTGGAACGATGCTGCGATCGCCGCTGACAACCCTGGCGTCACGCTGCCCAACAAGGCCATCGTGGCCGCCCGTCGCGCGGATGGCTCAGGTACGACCGAGAACTTCACCAAGTTCCTCAACGCAGCTGTCGGTAAAGATGCCGGCGGCGCGTGGACGCTCGGAAGCGGTTCGACCGTCGAGTGGCCTGCAGGCACACAAGCCGGTGATGGCAACAGCGGTGTCGCCCAGATCGTGAAGAGCACCGAAGGCGCCATTGGCTACATCGACCTCAGCGACTCGAAGGCAAACAAGCTCAGCGTTGCTGCCGTAAAGAACAAGGCCGGCAAGTTCGTGTCGCCGACGCTCGAGGGCGCATCAGCTGCGGCCGAAGGTGCCACGATCAAGGACGACTTGACCTACTTCTTGGGTTGGGCCGATGGCGACGCCGCCTACCCGATCGCGGCACAGACCTGGATCATTGCCTATACAACACAGAAGGATGCCGCCAAGGGCGAACTCGTCCGCGGCTTCTTGACGTACTTGCTGAACGAGGGCCAGAAGCTGGCTCCGACCATCGACTACGCACCACTGCCCGAGAGCCTTCGCCTGAAGGCGATTGCCAACATTGCCAAGATTGGCGCCTGACGCCACTTCTCCGATGCGAGACCGGGTCCATCTGGCCCGGTCTCGTTGTCGTTTCCGAGACAGTTGGCCCAAGGTCCTATAGTTGCTGCGCATAGGGAGACATGAATGGCCGTCACACTCGATGACCTCAGAGCGAAGAGGCAGGTAGCCGACCGTACGTTCCGGGGAGCAACGCTCGTCGGTGGCGCTGCGATTGCCGTGATTCTCGGTTTGATCGCGTGGACCATTGGCGACAAGTCCTCGCTCGTCTTTCGCACCGAGGGACTGAGCTTCTTCACGCAACGACGCTGGGCGCCTGCCGACAATGTCTACGGAGCGCTCAGCTTCATTTTCGGCACCGCAGTGACCGCTCTGATCGCAGTCGTGATTGCAGTGCCCGTCAGTATCGGCATCGCATTGTTCACAACGCATGTTGCCCCTGCGTGGCTGAAGCGCCCACTGGTTGCGATGACCGACCTCGTGGCTGTTGTGCCCTCGGTGGTGTTCGGTCTGTGGGGAATCATCTTCCTTGCTCCCAAGTTGGTCCCCGTATTCACGAAGGTGAGCGGTTGGTTTCACGGTGTGCCCGTTCTGGGTCGTATCTTCGGTCCTGCCTCGGCTGGTCGCACCTTTATGACGGCCGGGCTGATTCTTGCGATCATGATCACGCCGATTATTACTTCGATCTCGCGGGAGGTCATCGAGACGTGCCCTCCGACCGATCGCGACGGTGCTCTTGCGCTCGGTGCGACTCGTTGGGAGATGATCACCGGCGCAGTACTTACTCATTCTGCTGGTGGCATTGTGGGCGCTGTCATGCTCGGCCTCGGACGCGCGATGGGTGAGACCATCGCAGCTGCCTTGGTGATTGGCTCATCGCCGGCAATCACAGCGAACCTCTTTTCGTCGGGCGACTCGCTGCCATCAGTTATCGCGTTCGAATGGGGCGAGGCCACCAGCGACGTGAAGCGCAGTGCGTTGATCGCGATGGGCCTCACCTTGTTCTTGATGACCCTCATCGTCAACTTCATCGCGACTGCAGTCGTGAACCGAGCGATGAAGCGGATGCGAGGCGACTCGTGAGCGCCGTCATGGGTCACGCAACGAGTTCGGAGGTCGAGTCAATACTGATGGCCGACCTGTCGAACGTCAGTGCCCGGCGCCGGCGTAAGAACGTGGCGATGACGGTACTGATGGGAGCGGCCGTGACTGTTGTCGCGATTGTGCTGTTTCTCGTGCTTGCCACCGTTGTGCGTAAAGGCTGGTCGATCGTGGCCAGCGAGTTCCCGAAGTGGTTCACCAAGGACATCCAGTTGTCGCCTCGCCGTCCGGGCCCTGGTATGAAAGCGGCGATCGTCGGCACAATTGTTGCCACGGCAACGGCAACCGTCATCGCCGTCCCGCTCGGGATCGGCGGCGCCATCTACCTCAACGAATACGGCAAGCGATCGGGCTTCGCGCGCACACTCCGCTTCCTCACCAACGTGATGGCCGGTGTGCCATCCATCGTGATGGGCCTGTTCATCTATGTGTTCTGGGTCGTGCCGCGGGGTGTCGATGGCCTCAATGGCTTCAGTGGTGCGCTGGCGTTGGCGTGCCTGATGCTGCCGATCGTGGTGCGTTCGTCCGAAGAGATGTTGCGGCTTGTTCCGCAGAACTTGCGCGATGCCAGCCTTGCGTTGGGTGCATCCACGAGTCGCACCACGCTCACCGTGGTCATCCCCAAAGCTGCGTCCGGCATCATCAGTGGTGGCTTGCTTGCTGTCGCCCGCGCGGCGGGAGAGACCGCTCCGCTGATCTTCACCGTCGGCGCAGCAAAGGCCACGAACTGGAATCCGTTCTCGGGGACGAACACGTCGTTGTCGTTGCAGATCTACTCCAACGCGAAGGAGAGCTTTCCCACTGCGCAAGAACGTGCCTGGGGTGCGGCACTCACGTTGATCGTGCTGGCGTTCATGTTCACCTTCGTTGCTCGGGCGTTGTCGAGTCGCTTCTCCAGGCACTCCGAGTCATGAACGACGAACTGCACGGCACACCCAACGCCGCGGTGCATCCCGTGAGCGTCATCCAACCGATTTTGGCGCTCGCGCACGAGGCGGAATCGACCGAGTCTCGCCCGGAGCGCAAGTTGGTCTTCGAGGTCAGCGACCTGTCGGTCTCATATGGTGGTTTCGTTGCCGTGCGGGATGTCTCTCTCAACATTCAGGCTAACGAGATCACGGCGTTCATCGGTCCTTCGGGATGCGGCAAGAGCACGGTATTGCGGTGCTTCAATCGGATGAACGACACGATCAAGAGCGCTCGAGTCAGCGGATCGATCCAGTACCACGACATCGATCTGTACGGGCCAACGATCTCGGCGACGCAGGTCCGCCGTCACATCGGCATGGTGTTCCAGAAGCCCAATCCGTTCCCGAAGAGCATCTATGACAACGTCGCATACGGGCCGCGACTCGTCGGCATGAAGAACAAAGCTGAGCTCGACGAACTCGTGGAGACATCGCTCCGCGGTGCGGCACTCTGGGACGAAGTCAAAGATCGTCTCAAGACATCGGCGCTGGGTCTTTCCGGCGGACAGCAACAGCGTCTCTGCATCGGCCGCGCCCTTGCGGTAAAGCCCGATGTGATCCTGATGGATGAACCATGCTCAGCACTCGACCCGATCGCAACCGCGCGCATCGAGGATCTGATGCAAGAGATCAAGCAGAAATACACGATCATCATCGTGACGCACAACATGCAACAAGCTGCTCGCGTTAGCGATCGCACTGCATTTTTCACCACCGAGGTGAACCCCGAAAGTGATCGTCGTACCGGTGTACTCGTCGAGTTCGGGCGTACCAAATCGATGTTCTCGCATCCGGTTGACGAGCGCACCGAGCAGTACGTCACGGGCCGCTTCGGCTGATTCGAGTTCAGGTCACTTACCTGGCGGTGCCGGTTCCAGAGCGTGTGTCAATGCCATCTTGATTTCGTCTACGTCGTCGGGTGCCGTGACCTTTTGACCATGCTGATCTTGGACGTAGAAGGCGTCCACGACGTCGTTGCCGATCGTGGCTACCTTGGCCCGACCGATGTCGAGGCCGAGTTCGAACATTGCTCGTGTGAGCCGGTACAGCAGGCCGATGTTGTCGGGGCCAGTGACCTCGACGACGGTGAAGTCGTCGGAAGCCTTGTTGAGCACCCTCACATTGGGTTCGAGGAAGTGAGGCTGTTCGATTGGGCGGCGATAGCTGCGCGCGCGTTCAGCGAGACGCGCATCGATCGCGAAAGGTCCGTCTAACGCTCGTTGGAGCTCGTTGCGAACCTTGCCCCATGAGATGTCGCGGTTGAACGCCGAGGTGACGCGAAACCTGTCGAGCACGACGCCGTTCTCTCCGGCTGCCGATGCCTCCGAAACGTCGATGCCGCAGACGGCAAGAACGCCCGCGACCCGGCTGAAGAGGCCAGGACGATCGCTACAGACCAGCGTCAATTCGTTGCCCTCGGTGATGATGAGTGGCTGAGCGGCGTCGGCGAATCGCGCGACGAGCTCGGCGTTGATGGCGAGGCGTTCGGTCGATGCCGTTACGTCTTGTACGTCGCCGCCAGCGAGCACGTGCTCGGTGCGTTTGACCAACGTCTCCACGAGCCCGGCCTTCCACGGGCCCCAGGCCGATCGACCTGTTGCGATCGAGTCGGCTTCGGTGAGCGCGCCGAGAAGATGTAGTCGTTCGATAGTGCCCGAGCATGTTGCGACCCAACGGAGAGTGGCTGGGTCGTCGAGATCGCGACGTGTTGCGGCGTCGGGCAGGAGCAGATGGTGTTCGACGAGGAGCACCAGCGTTTGCCGGTCGTCGTCGTTGAATCCCATCCGAGTGGCGATGTCGTAGACCAGGGTCATCCCGACCGTGGTGTGATCACCGGGGTAGCCCTTACCGATGTCATGGAGGAGAGCAGAAACCAACAGCAGGTCGGCCCGCTCGACACGGTCGCGTAAGTCGGCCGCGCGTGCGACGGTCTCGAGCAGATGGCGGTCGACCGTAAAACGGTGGTAGGCGTTGCGCTGCGGCCTGCATCGGTTCGGTTCCCACTCGGGCAACAGGCGACACCAGAGGTCAGCGATGTCGAGGGTCTCGATCACGGGGACGGCGTCGTCGCCGCATGCCAGAAGTGAAGTGAACAGCTCGCGCGCGTCGTCGGACCATGGGGCACCGATGTCCGGCGCATCGTGCAGGCGAGTGAGCGTCCGCGCGCCGATCCGCGCATGTTCGGTGGCGGCAGCGACGCCGACGCGCAGCACGGACAGCGCGTCCAGTGGCGTACTCTCGGCGATCTCGACACGGCCATCGACGATGGCCATTCCCTCACCGATGTGGCGCCCCTTGCGTTTGCGCGAAAACCGACCGCTGAATTCCCTGCGGAGGTCGAACCAGTGTTCATCCGAGGTCCACGCGATTGCGCGTGCCGCTGATGACAGCCGCGACATCAGCACATCGGCGTCGGCATCGTCGAGCTGGGCGGCGACATCGGCCTGATTCTGGAGGAGGAGGCGGTCACCCGGACGGCGCACCACGCGATGCAACTCCACGCGAGTTGCGAGCAAGGTGTTGTAATGCTCGGCCAGCTGTTGGCGGCCCATGTGATGACCGGTCGGGACGCCGAGTTGATCGAAGGATTCACCGCTGTATTCGTCGAGCGCGGCCAGCGACCACTGGATTGCGTGTACGTCGCGGAGTCCGCCACGGCCCTCCTTGAGATCCGGCTCGAGTGCGTACGCAACGTCGAGAGCGCTCCGATGGCGGGCGTCAACGGCATCGGCAAGTTGGGGGAGCCACTTCTTCGCGCCTTTGTTCCAGTTGGTTCGCGCCGTACTGGCGAGCTCATCGCTGAGGTCCACATTGCCAGCAAGTCTGCGCAACGACAGAAGCGATGTGGCCGTCGCGAGATCGGTGTCAGCCAGAAGCAGCGTGTCGCGGATGGACCTCACCGCATGGCCGACCTTCAGACCGGCATCCCACAACGGGTACCAGAACCGTTGCGCGAGGTCGGGATCGAGGCGTCCGTCGTGGAGGAGGAGGAGGTCGAGGTCGCTGAACGGGCACAATTCGGCACGCCCGTACCCGCCGGTAGCGACAAGTGCCACACCGACCTCGCTCGCGAAGATCTCGTCGAAGATCGTGACGAGCCACCGGTCGAGCACAGCCGCATGTGCCTTCGCGAACTCTGCGCCGCGCAGGCTGCGATCGGCAAAGAGCTCGGTTCGATCAAGGAGAGGAAGAGACACGTCGGTCAATGTTGTTCGTGCCTTTAGATCGCGTCGCTGTCACGTTCACCTGTGCGGATACGGACGATCCCCTCTACGGGTGTGATCCACACCTTGCCGTCGCCGATCTTGTCGGTACGTGCGGCAGCCACGATCGCATCGACAACACGCGCTACGTCGTGGTCTGCAACAACCGTCTCGATTTTCACTTTGGGGATGAAGTCGACCTTGTACTCGGCGCCGCGATACATCTCGGTGTGCCCACCTTGACGACCGAAGCCTTCTACCGCTGTGACCGTCATTCCGTCGACTGCCATTGCTTTGAGCGCGGCTTTGACATCGTCGAGTTTGAACGGCTTGATGATTGCTGTCACGAGTTTCATGCGAGTCTCCGATCAGTGCGCGCGGCCCATGGTGCGCTCGGTTTGGTTGTAGGCGTTTTCGATGTGTTCGGTGACATCGAGACCCTCGCTCTCGCGGTCCGGCGAAACGCGTATTCCCATCGTGGCATTCAATGCCTTCGCAAGCGCGAACGTGACCACGAAGGAATACGCCATCGTGACGCCATTGGCGAGGGCTTGTTCACCCAGGAGGTGGATACCACCGCCGAAGAAGAGGCCTTTATCGAACGTGAGTCCGAATGCTTTGGGATCGGCGAAGAAGCCGATGAGCAACGACCCGACGAGGCCTCCGACGAGATGGACGCCGATCACGTCGAGAGAATCGTCGAAACCGAACTTGAACTTCATCGCGATTGCGAACGAACAGACGACGCCGGCGATGGCCCCGATTGCGATGGCCGCCATGGAGGTGACATAGCCGCACGCGGGGGTGATTGCGACGAGCCCTGCCACAATGCCGGACGCAACACCGAGGTTGGTGAAGTGACCGTCGCGAACGCGTTCGACGAGACCCCACGCCAGACCGGCCGCCGACGCTGCGAGGAACGTGTTGATGAACGCCTGGATGGCAATGCCGTTGGCAGCAAGGGCAGAGCCGGCATTGAAACCGAACCAGCCGAACCACAAGATGCCGGTTCCCAACATCACGAGTGGCATCGAATGCGGCGCGGCGCCGTCTTGAGGCCAGCCCTTGCGCTTGCCGAGGACCATGACCATCGCCAGCGCGGCGATGCCCGCATTGACGTGAATCGCGGTACCGCCGGCGAAGTCGAGTGAGCCCCGCGCATGGAGCCAGCCGTGTGGAGCGAAGACCCAGTACGTCACGGGCACATAGACCAGCAAGCTCCACAGCGGCACGAATACTGCCCATGCCGCGAACTTCATTCGATCGGCGACGGCACCGGAAATCAGAGCGGGGGTGATGGCGGCAAAGGTAGCGAGGAAGATCATCACTGCCGGTTCCATCCCGCCGAAATCGAAACCGCGGCCGAACGCTCTGCCGAAATTGCCGATGACCGAATGACTCCCGTTGAAGGCCAGCGAATAGCCCACCACGATCCAGAGCAACGGCACGACGAGAACGCACCAGAAATTCATCATCAGCATGTTCAGGACGTTCTTCGAGCGGACCATGCCGCCATAGAAGAACGCCAGTCCGGGTGTCATGAAGAGCACCAACGCACCTCCGATGAGCACCCAGGTCACATTTCCAGAGTCCACGATTCTGCCTCCCCCTCTCGCGCTGACTCAGCCCGATCGGGTGAAGGTAGGTGCTGAGTGTTTCGGGAGTGTTTCCAATTTGGTCCTGTTTGGTTTCCGTCCGATTTCGAGAGCGTGTGGCCGACCTCGGACCGAGGCGGCAGAGATGTGCCATTTGCGGTATCGCTGGTTTGGCGGGGATGTTGTCGGACGGGAAGACTGTGAGGTGACCAGAGGAACCCCACGATGACGATGAACTGCAAGCCCATCAGCACGATCGACGAACGCGTCAACGACATTCGGATGCGCACGGCAGAAATCGTGAACAACGACATTCTTCCTAACGAGCGCCGACTGTGGGCTGAACGGCGCGCGGATGAGTCATGGACCGATCGCACCGAGGTTCTCGAACTGCGCGCCGAGATCAAGGAGAAGGTGAAGAAGGCCGGGTTGTGGGCGCCGCACCTTCCGACTGAATACGGCGGAATGGGTCTCGACTTTCTGGCTCACGCCTACATGAATGAGGTGCTCGCATACGCGATCGGAGCAGCGTCCCTTTTCGGCGTCGTTGCCCCGAACTCGGGGAACCAGTCGGTGCTCGTCAAATATGGCACCGAGCAGCAGAAGCAGAAGTGGCTGCTCCCACTGATCGAAGGCACGATGGAATCCGGCTTCTCGATGACTGAGCCCGAAAATGCCGGCTCCGACCCGCGGTCGCTCACTACCAGCGCCGTGCGTGACGGCGACCACTTCGTGATCAACGGACATAAGTGGTTCACCTCGAATGGCATCGACGCCGACTTCTTCATCGTGATGTGTCGCGTGGTCGAAGCCGGGCAGGAGGGCACCAAGGTTGGACCCATGGTGCAGATCATCGTGCCGACGGCGACCAAGGGTGTCAATATCGTGCGTGGCATCGGGGTGTGGGGCCGCTCTGAGAGCGATCACTGCGAGGTGAGGTATGAGAACGTTCGTGTCCCCGTAGAGAACGCACTCGGCCGCGTCGGAGAAGGCCACCAGGCCGCGCAGGATCGCCTCGGTGCCGGTCGCATCTTCCATTGCATGAACTCGGTCGGCCAGATGTGGCGTGCCTTCGACCTGATGGTGGAGCGAGCGACCACGCGAGAGGTTCACGGCGGTCTCTTGCAGGACAAGCAGTTCGTGCAAGGTTTCATCGCCGATAGCTACATCGATATCCAGGCGGCACGACTGATGACCATTCATGCAGCCGAGAAGATCGACCAGGGTCTGCAAGCAGCGCGTACCGATATCTCCGCGATCAAGATCTTCGTGCCCGCCGCCTATTCACGTGTTGCCGATCGGGCGATCCAGGTGTGGGGCGCGGCCGGCGTCTCCAACGACTTGCCACTTGCCGGAATGTACATGGGGGCGCGCACACTGCGTATCGCCGACGGACCCGACGAGGTGCACAAGATCCTCATTGCCAAGAACGTGCTCGGTCAGTACGCGCAGGGCGAGGGTTGGGACTTCGGGAACTGAGTCGTTCCTAACGCAGCGGCCTATCGGTGATGCTCAACATGCGGTCCTTCGGGCAATGCACCCGTGAGCCGTCATCACACGTTGCGCAACCCCACGCGCCGTCATTGTGACGCCAAAGCGTAGACCCACACGTGGGGCACCGCTCTTGCCAGATCGCGCATTCGGTTCCCGCCAGGCGCTGCGACGTGAGCGGACAACCGTGACCATGGCACGTCGGCCAGGCGGGGTCGATCTCGATCGCCATCACGGGGCATTTGTCGACGCAGATTGCGCAGTCGTCACACGTGAAGGGATCGATCACGAACAAACCTAAGAAGCTGTCCGTTTTCGTCAGTGCGCCGGTGGGGCACGAATAGTCGCATGCGCCACAACCGATACAAAGGTCTTCGAGAACCGTGTGGCTCATGGTGCTTCGGTCGCCTCGAGGTTCAGGCGGGGACCGCGTGGTCGGCGGGATGGAATTCGCGTAATTGGTTCATGCAATCCGCGTGCACCCATGGGGCAACGTCGACGCCTTGCGATGCCGTGCACAGCACGTACTTCGAGCCGTTCCATTCCCACCACCCATACGGAAGGTCGAGTGCGCGAGTGATCGGCTGATTGCACGACGGACAAATCGGTGGGTTCATGACTTGCTCCTGATGAGATCGAGACGCCCTGCGCCGTCGAGGAAATCTTGAAGTGTCTGGTTGAAGCGCGAGAACTTGTCGAGGCCCATCGGGTCCTCGCCCTCCAGACTGATGCGGTCGCCGCGCAGAGCGAGGCTGTTGATGGTGAGTGGACCTGATGCCGAACCGTTGGCGGCGATGTCGTCAAACATCTCGTTCCACGCATCGATATCACCCTCGAGGCGGAAGTCGGACAGGTGCGCTTCGTCCGAGCCGACGAGCGCAACGCTGTCGCATGTCAACTCGTTGAAGATCAGTTGGATGTTGAATGTATTCGTGGGGGCCTTCACGCTGAACACCACCGTCATATCCGCGTCGCCAAGGATTCGGAAGTGCTCGGACTGGTGGTTCATGTATTTGGCAAGGTCGTCGTAGAGCGCAGTTGAGGTGACGTCGAAAGCCGACATGATCGCCCCTTACGCTGCCTGCGTGGACTTACCACGCACCTTGGAGACGTCGATCCCGAGCAGGTCGAGCGGGAGTTTGGTTCGCTCGAGCCGACTGATGCCGGCGCGTTCGCAACGGGCGAGGTACGACGTGAACTGGTGCCGTTGCATCTCCATCTGGAGGGGGAAGCCCTTGTCCTCGATGTGCTCTTCGCCGCCGCCGAGCAGATAGGCGAGCGCCGATCCGAAGTCGGCGTTGGTGCCGAACATCGTGAGCAGCATCTCACCGTGGTCGAGTGCCTCGTGGATCTCTTCGGCGACGTCCGGGTCGTTCTCGACCGCGTACCGCAGATGCATCGTTCCGTACGCCACGTGGCGAGCCTCGTCCTGCATCGCCATACGGAAGATCTTCTTCTCGACAGGTGATGGGGCGATCAACTCACCCATGCGGAAAATGTCGAGGATGAAGCCCTCGCCGAGGAGGTGCAGCAGCGCAGTTGCCTGGGTGTAGGTCTTGGCCTCGAGGATAGAACGCAATAGGTTCTCGCCGCTCGACCGCGAGTACAGCAGTCCGCCGCCGTTGGCGAGCGCACGCTTGCGAAAGACTTCGGTGTGGCGAGCCTCGTCCATGATCTGGGTGCAGAGGAACATCTTCGCCTCCAGGTAGTCGTGGTTCATTCTCCACATCCACTTCGCCGGTAGGTCGGCAGCGATCATCTCGATCTCTGCCAGTGTGGTGAAGACCTGGCAGATCGCGTGTTCCATGTCGGACGGCAGCTCTGGCAGTTCATTCCACGGGATGTCGCGCGTTGCCGACCATTGCCGAGCAACGGCCTCTTCGTACAACTCGCGCACGTTCTCGGCCCAAACATCGGACTTCTTGTTGAGGATGTAGCCCATGTCCGGGGAGTCGCCCTCGATGGTCGAGCCACGGCCGGCCATGCTGCGTCGAACAGCGTGCTCAGGTACTTCGCCGTAGGTTCCAACGGAAATGTCATTCATCGTGAGTCCACGTGGGCTCGGCTTGGGATGGATGCCCCATTCGCTCGGTGCGCCACGAAGCCACGCCCAATCGAGCGGAACTCCCATTGGGGTGAACTCCGGTAACCGATTTGCGATCGCATTGTTCGACTCGATTTCGGTTTGATTTGGCATACGTACCCCTCCACGAACTCGGCCAGAAGACCGACTTGGCTTTGGGCCGACCGTACGCCGAGGGCATGGCTCTCGAATAGGGTCCAAAGTCCTTTTTATGAGCGGCCGCGGGCGAACCGGCTGGTTGCAGCCAGGATTGCATCCATCGTCGTTGGATGACCGATGCCGTGGCCGGCGTCATCGACGAGGATCAGTTCTGCGCTTGGCCACCGTTGCGCCAGATCCCACGCAATGTCGGGTGGTGAGCTGACATCCAGGCGGCCGTGGACGAGCACGGCCGGAATCGCAGCGATGCGATGCACGTTGGCGAGCAATTCGCCATCCTCGAGAAATGCGGCATTGCTCCAGTAGTGACACACGAGCCGAGCGAAGCACATCCGAAAGCGCGCATCGTCGTACCGTTCATCATGCTGATACCCGGCGTGCGTGGCAACGTGGGTGTCTTCCCACTCACACCACGCCCGAGCGGCGCGGTCGCGAGTGGCCGAGTCGGCTGACGACAGCAGTCCGTTGTATGCAGCAGAGAGGTCGCCGTCGCGTTCGGCCACTGGCACCACGTCTCGAAAGCGCTGCCATTCCTGAGGGAAGATCCGGCCCATTGCACGCGTGACCCAATCGACTTCGCGATGGGTCGTGGTCACGACGCTCACCAGAATCATCTCTGTGACGCGATCGGGGTGACGCTGCGCATAGGCGAGAGCCAGCGTCGTGCCCCACGATCCACCCCAGATGAGCCAGCGATCGATGCCGAGATGACGACGGAGTTGTTCGCAGTCATCGACGAGGTGCGCTGTGGTGTTGGTCGAGAGATCGCACGTGGGCTCGCTCGCGTGTGGTGTGCTCTGGCCGCAATTTCGTTGATCAAATTGCACGATGTTGTAGAGCGCCGGGTCGAACATGCGTCGCGCGTTCGGCCAACTCCCTGAACCCGGGCCGCCATCGAGAATCACGGCCGGTTTGCCATTCGGATTGCCACTCGCCGACCACCAGATGCACTGGCCGTCACCGACGGGGAGCATTCCGGTTGCGTACGGCTCTGTCACCGCAAAGCGCTTCATTCCAACAGCTTGGCATCGCCGTGATGTTGTCAGCGATGTCGCCGAAGGAACGTGGACAACCCCCACCCGATGAGCGCCCCAGTGAAGGGGAACACCGCAACGATCACTGATGCGCCGATCGCGGCCCGGGCCAATAACGCGTCTTCGCGATAGGCAGCGAGAGCGAACAGAAACACGGACGTAGCCGCAACAGCGCCAATGGCTGCAGCCCTGGCCCATGGCCACGCGCGTGCGTTCCACCCGCCGTGAGCGGTGATCATGATCATCAAGACACCGAGAATCGGGAGATAGATCAGACCCTCTAAGCCGTCGTCGATCGTGATCGTTGCGAGATACAAACGGGTCAGGCCAGCAGACACGGCTGCCGCGACAGCGCCTGCAAGTGCTGGTCTGATCCACGTCATCAAAGCCAGTTCAGCACAATCGAGTGAGCGAATCGGGGTACCTCTCGGGTTGCAACAGGTCGGTCAGTGATGACGCGGATTTCTTCTCCCGGGATCCCGGCTAGGGTTGAGAGTTCTCGATCGTCTTGGAGGATTTGTATGCCTACTCGCGAAATCGCGCCGGTCGGGGCGCCATGTTGGATAGATCTCATGAGCTCTGATGTTCAACGAGCCCGTGACTTCTACTGTCAACTCTTCGGATGGACCAGCGAGTCGCCGGGTGAGGAATACGGCGGATACATCAACTTCGCCAAAGATTCGCGACTCGTCGCGGGCTGTATGGCCAGACAACAGTCCGATCTACCAGACACATGGTCTGTGTACCTTGCGAGTAACGATGCCCAAGCCACCGCAGAGAACGCTGTTGCTCATGGCGGGGTGGTGCACATGCCTGCGATGGACGTCATGGCGCTCGGACGTATGGCATACATAGAAGATGCTGGGCATGCCGCGATCGGAATCTGGCAGCCGCGTCAGCACAAAGGTTTTGGCGTATTTGGCGAGCCCGATACCCCAGCCTGGTTCGAGCTACACACGCGTAAGTACGACGACGCCGTGCAGTTCTACCGTGACGTCTTCGGCTGGAGCACGTACACAGCGAGCGATGAGCCGGGGTTCCGCTATACGACACTCGGCGAGGGTGAGGGTCGTCTGGCGGGGATCATGGACGCCGGAGCGTTCATGTCCGAGACGGTGCCCGCGCATTGGTCGATCTATTTTGGTACTGACAACTGCGATGCTGCGCTCGCAATGACCGTCGAACTTGGCGGCACTGTTGTATCCGCTGCGACCGATACATCGTTCGGCAGGGTGGCCCATGCTTGCGATCCGATGGGTGCGGTGTTCAAACTCGTCGAGGGTGCATAGGCAACGTGGCGACCTCTCGAACCTGACCTACCGTGATACAAAGTTTACATGGTCCGTCCGAGCCGAACACGAGATCTGGCGGCCGGCATCAGGAATCGTTTGGCCTCGATCGACCCTGAGGCGCTCGCCAACGCGCTGATGTCCGGTGTCGAGACAGCAACAAGTGCTCGATGGGAGGCTGCGGTCGCACGTGCCGCTGCACTCCCGGGTGATATCCGGCCCGAGAAGATCAGTGCGCTCTCGTCGTCGTTCGCGCGAGAACTCGGCGCCGTTGGAGCAGCGGCGGGAATGGCTGCGGCCACTCCGTTGGTGGGTACTGGTGCAACGCTGATGGCTGCCACGGTGGAGTTGTCATGGTTCACTGCTCGCGCCGGCGATCTGAT
>JAYTWP010000183.1:0-4598 GCA_043743395.1 Actinomycetota bacterium
TCGGCTGAGCTCGGCAAAGAGGACGAAGAGCTCGTTAGTGGTGGGCTGATCGACACCGCTGAGGGCTTCGTCCAGCAGCACCACCGAAGCCTCTTGAGTCAGTGCCCGGGCGATGTAGGCCCGTTGCAGCTGTCCGCCGGACAGTTCGGTCAGCGAGCGGTTCTCAAACCCCGCAAGGTTCACGGCAGCCAATGCGGTCCTGGCGGCTGCGCGATCTGCAGCAGACATGCGTTGATGCCACTTGTGAAATCTGCGCCGCCCTGCGAGCACGAGTTCGCCAACCGTGATGGGAAACAACAGATCTGCGTCGGTGCGTTGGGGAATGTACGCAACGTCCATTCGATCGACGCGGTCGTGGCAGTGCACCCCGTTCACGTCGACCGAACCTTCATGATTGACCAAGCCACAGATGGCTTTGAAGAGCGTGCTTTTGCCGGCGCCATTCGGTCCGATGACACCGATCAACTCGCCGCGCTTCACCGAAAACGAAATGTCGTGAATGGCATGACGGTCGCCGTAACGAACGCCGACTCCGCTCACCTCGAGTACCGACCCGTTGCTCTGGCCACTCATGAACAACCGAGCCCCTTCTGCAGCGCGGCAAGATTCTGCTTCATCACCGAAACGTAGTTCGCGTGCGCATCGAGTTGTTCCTTTGACAGCGATTCGATCGGGTCGAGTACGGCTGTAGTCGCGCCGACTTCGCGAGCCACAGTCTTCGACAAGTCGGCTGGCAAATTCTGCTCGAAGAAGATAGTGCGCACACTGCGTTGTTTGGCGGCCCGTGCTACTGCTTCGAGGGTCTTGGCTGACGGCTCTTCAGACGGCGAGACACCCGAGATCGCGATCTGCTCGAGGCCATACGCCTTCGCCAGATACCCAAACGCGCGATGGCTTGTGACGATCACATTGGAAGCGCAATGGGCGAGGCCACTTCGGTACGTGGCGTCGAGCGCGTCGAGCGTGGCCGAGAATGCGGCGGTCTGGGCAGCGACTGCGGCTTTGTCGACACCGGACGAGCCCGTGAACGCCGCACTCACCGCAACGGTCATCAGTTTCATGTTGTCGGGCGAGAGCCACACATGAGGATCACTTCCATCGCCGAGCACCTCGCCTGCAGTGGTCCCGGCGGTACCAGGCAGTTGCGCCGACACCTTGATGAGCGGCACGCTTGCCAGTAGGTCCACCTTGCGAACTCGCGACGGCAGGGTCGAGATCGCCTTCTCGATGTTTGGTTGAAATCCGCCCCCGAGAAAGAACACCATGTCGGCCGACTGCAGTTGCGCGATCTGCTGTGGGGTCGGCTCATAATCGTGCGCCGACTCCCCGGGCGGCACCAACTCGACCACCGACACCGCGGCACCGCCGACGGACCGCACAATTTCTTCGATGGGGTACAGGGCCACGGCGACCTTGATCTTGCCGGGCACGAATGAAGCCGAAGGGGACGCGTTGGCGCAGCCAGAAAGGAGTCCCGCAATTGCCACGCCGACTGCAAGGAGACGCAACGGGGGCATAGAGGCCATGCTAGCCAGAATGAGAGTGATTCCTACAATGTTCGCTGGGCCAGACGGATCAAGGCGATGCGTCGAGGGCGTACTCGGCGATATGCACTACGCGACCTTCATCGATCGACCGATGTGCGGCGGCCCCCATCACGACCGACCACAACCCATCATCGACCGTGACCTCGGCTGGAGAACCACTACGAAAGCACTCGATGAAACGTTTGTGCTCGAGATACGAGGCACCGCCATGGAACTGCGGATACGGCACGTCGGCGGGCGTGAGGACATCTACAGCGCGTGCCTGCGACCTACCGCGAGGGCCGACGAAAACCTGATCACCAGGGAAGGTGGTTTCGAGTTTTCCGCGATCGCCAACGACAGTGATCTCTTGTTCGAACCGGCCGCCCTCGGCAAACATCGATAGATCGAGAGCGCCACGAACCCCGTTGGCGAAGTCGACGACGACGTAGGCGTTGTCGAGAATGTCGGGGACCCGACCGTCGTACACCTCATCGAGGTGGTTGACATCCTGCCCACCAGAGGCAAACACGCGGGTTGGTTTCGCACCCGCGATGAGCCGCATGAGATCGAAGAAGTGACAGCACTTCTCCACAAGGGTGCCCCCAGTGTTTTCGTTGAAGCGGTTCCAATCCCCCACCTTCACAAGGAACGGAAACCGATGCTCGCGAATGGACACCATCCTCGTGGTGCCACAGACGCCACTGCGTAATTGATCGAGCAGTGCAGACACCACGGGGATGTACCGGTACTCGAGGCCCACCCATGTCAGCCCGCCTCGATCGGCGGCGCGGCGTTTCACCTCGCGGCAGTCCTGCACGGTGGTACACATCGGCTTTTCGATCATCACCGCAAGATCTGTCTCGAGCACGTCGGCGATGACCGCCGCATGCGTGAAGTTGGGCGACGCGATGACGACTGCATCGAGATCATCACGCGCGAGCAGATCGCGATGATCGTGATACGTAGCCACCGGCCTGCCAGCGCACGCCACTCCCCACTCGAGCGATGAGTCAACCGGATCGGCGAGGGCAACGACCTCCGCGTCGGCGACTTTGGCGAGATCGAGAATGTGTTCGCCACCCATCATCCCGGAGCCGATGATGCCGTACCGAACAGGTGCGCTGGAGGAAGGACGAAGTGTGGCCATACGTAGTGCCCGACCTTATAGCCGGCGCACTACCGCCGTCATCGCCTACTGCGCGAGGCTGACGGTATGCAGGTAGTCGATCTGATCCGAACCAAGCGTGACGGTGGCCGGCTGAACGACGATGAAATTCGCTGGTTCATCGATTCATATACACACGCACACATCGCTGACGAACAGGCCAGCGCGATGCTGATGGCGATCTTGTTCCGCGGACTCGACCCCGCGGAATTGGCAACCTGGACGCAGGCGATGATCAACAGCGGCGAGCGGATGGACCTGTCGTCCGTCGCCAAGCCCACGGTCGACAAACACTCCACCGGCGGGGTCGGTGACAAGGTCAGCCTGATTCTGTGCCCACTCGTCGCCGCATGCGGGGCGGCCGTGCCGCAGCTCTCTGGTCGCGGTCTCGGCCATACCGGAGGCACGCTCGACAAGATGGAGGCAATCCCCGGTTGGCAGGCGCTGCTCACCCCCGAGCAGATGCTGAAGCAGCTCAGCGATGTCGGCGTCGTCATCTGCGCGGCAGGTCCTGGCCTCGCTCCGGCAGATCGCAAGCTGTATGCGTTGCGCGATGTCACTGGCACCGTGGAATCAATTCCGCTCATTGCATCGTCGATCATGTCCAAGAAGATCGCCGAAGGCACTGAGGCACTCGTGCTCAACGTCACCTTCGGCACCGGGGCGTTCATGAAGGAGCACGACCAGGCGCGCGAGTTGGCCGAGACAATGGTGCGCCTCGGCCAAGCCAACAGTGTTCGTACCACGGCCGTGCTCTCACGAATGGATACACCGGTGGGGCGCTGCGTGGGCAACGCGCTCGAGGTCACCGAATCCGTCGAGACCCTCAGCGGTGGCGGTCCATCCGACCTCATCGAAATCACCCTCACTCTGGCCCGCGAAATGCTTGCGCTCGCCAAGATCACGGCTGACCCAGCGAAGGCACTTTCCGATGGGAGTGCGCTCACGGTTTGGAACACGATGGTCAGGGCTCAAAGTGGCGACCCGACTGCAGCGTTGCCGGTGGCGACGCAGCGCGAGGTTGTTCGTGCCGACCGCGCCGGTTACCTCACCGGACTCGATGCCTTTGGTGTCGGCGTTGCGTCATGGCGCCTCGGTGCAGGGCGGTCGCGCAAGGAAGATCCGGTCAGCGCGATCGCGGGTGTCGTATGCCTCGCCAAACCCGGTGATGCCGTCGAGCAAGGCCAGCCGATTCTCGAATTGCACGTCGACGACCCCGGCCGACTTGCCAGCGCGCTCACCGCCCTGGAAGGCGCGATCACGATCGCTGCAGAACCGGTGGAATTAGCGCCGCTGGTGGCCGACATTCTGCGCGGCTGACGACGCGCCCGAGCGCACGCTTACAAGACTCCGCCGAGGATCGCCGACGACGACGACGTCCCGATCCGGCTCGCGCCAGCCTCGATCATCTGGAGTGTGGCCTCGATCGTTCGGACACCTCCGGACGCCTTCACACCGAGCGAGTCACCGACGGTCTGACGCATGAGCCGAACTGCCTCCACCGTTGCCCCACCCGTGGGGTGAAAGCCAGTGGAGGTCTTCACGAAGTCGGCGTGGGCACGCATTGCGGCCTGGCATGCCAGAACGATCTCTTCGTCAGTCAGCACGGCGGACTCGATGATCACCTTGAGCAGCCGCCCGGACCGCACCTGCGCTCTCACCTCCGCGATGTCGGCTTCGACGGCCGCCCAGTCACCCGCCTTGGCACGACCGAGGTCGATCACCATGTCGATCTCATTGGCGCCGGCAGCCAACGCCAAGGCGGCCTCGGCTGCCACGGTGGCGCCTTCATGCGCTCCCGACGGAAACCCCACCACGCTCGCCAACTTCACGTGCGTGTCTCTCAGGATCGCGTGCGCGACACCCACCATCGATGGTGAAACGCACACCGCGAACACACCCAA
>JAYTWP010000184.1:0-8658 GCA_043743395.1 Actinomycetota bacterium
CTCTGCGGCCGTGGTGCTGGTTCTGTCCACCGCAGCGTTCTCGTACAGTTCGGCGCACGCCGAGCCGCCGGAGTTCTATCTCTCTCGGCCGCTCGACGCATTGGTTGGACCGACTGCTGCTGCGCTCGATGCCGGTACCGGCGCCGCCACCGGGCGCGACGGAAGATACGCCGTGGTGTGGCGCGACTCGGCATTCTTCGGGTCTCAGGGATACGGGTTGCTCAACGAACTCGACCGACGTGGCTTCAACGTCGGCTCAGCGCCTTACTTCTACACAACCGCGACCTCTCAGCGTGTGGTGGACCCAGCGACCGCGACTGCCGAAGTCATCTTTGCGACGGGTGGCTACGTCGATCAGTTCCGTGCAGATCCCGAAGCTGTCGAGGTTGCGTTCACCGACCCACGTTCGTCAGAGGAGAGGGCTCAGTACGACTCGTTGCGCGCCGAAGTTGCGCGACGCCTCCATGATGAGGGCCTTGACGAACTCGTGCCGCAGATGGATCTGAACTTGTTCGGGGTGCAGCTGGACCAACGCGTGCCCCGGTCTATCAACGTCCTGATTGATCAGATGTTGCAACTCGGCCAGCCCACGGCAGTATTTATCGCCCCAGCGGGAACGTCCGGTTAGCGATGTCGTTTGCCGGCCAACTGCGCAGCTTCTATCGGCGGCGGATCGCGATTCCTGTGACATCGTCGTCGCTGGTACTCGATGTCGGCAGCGGGGACAAGCCTCACTGGCGTGCCGATGTGCTTGTCGACCGGTTCCCAGAAGCCGAGCATGCAATTCAGCGCTCGGGTTCAGAATCGGCGCGGACGCCGCGTCCCCTCTTCGACGCGGACGTCACTGACATGCCGTTTGCAGACAAGGTGTTCGATTACGTGATCTGCTCGCATCTCCTCGAGCACGTGCTCGATCCCGGCGCCGCGATTCGGGAGATGGTGCGGGTCTCGAAAGCGGGCTACATCGAAGTGCCGCGCGCTGCGAGTGCCAAGATCATCGACTTTCCCAGCCATCTTTGGTGGTGTCGCTATGACGGTGGTGAGCTGTCGTTCGAGGCGAAGCAGTTCCACGAGGTCGATGCCGAGAAAGAGTCGTTCGTGCGCCAGCCGAATATCGAGCGCGAATTGAACGCATTGATCGATCGACACTTCGATGACTGGGTGATCTCCGTGGCATGGCGAGACGAGTTGCTTTACCGAGTGATCGGTACGGTCGATCCTGTGCTGGTCGCGCAGGTGGCGAGCGCGGACGTGCACCACAAGAACATAGAGACCTTTGCGACGAGGGTGCTCACGCGGGCGTTCGCGTTGCCTCTACGCGGCAAGCGACGCCGTGGTCCGGTGCTGTTCGACTCGATCGTGAAACCGGCGCTTCGTACCGGGGTACCTCATGAGCTCGAACGCCGTTTCTACAGAGCAGCCAATCGATACTGACGGCGGCCACGATTGAGATGAAGGGCAACATGGGTGTGTGGAACCGTGGGTTGCCCCACGACGCGATCGGGATGAGCTGCAGCCCGAGCAAGGTGATCGCAATGACTGCGCGGTGCGGCCCGAACCGACGCTCACGACGCCAGCCTCGGCACAACAACAGCAGCCCAGGCAGGGCGATCGCCCATGAGAGGTGGTAATAGCCGTCGCCAGAGAAGCTGATCGCGGTTTGCAGTGCCGACGGCAGTGACAGATTCGAGCCGTTGCCCAACACCTCGACCATGATGCCGTGATCCTGCTGCATCATGAGAAAGAACCGCTTCGGGATCTGGCGCAACTCTTCGCCCGGATGATCCAGGATGAAATGGATCGCAGCCTTGGTATTTGCTGGGTTTCGCTCGTCTTCTGGCAGATTCGGATCTGCACACCATGCATGGCTGGCCCACGCGAACCCTCCGTTCGAGCCGGGGAAGCGCGACATACACATACCGTCCCCGAGATTCGTGGAGATTGGTATGAACCGGTGGAATCGGATTTCGTTGCGAACGGTGAGCGGCGTGAGCATCATGAGAAATGTGATCGACGCCCAGCCGACGTGACGCAGGGCTGACCGCCAGCCGTAACCGGCGCAGAACACGGCAACGACGAGGCCGACCATCACGGGCGTGGAGAACGGACGCACCACAACCGAGCAGCCGAAGGCGACGCCGAACCACAGCAGTCGCTTGCGGCTCATCGGTCCGCTGGTCCAGTCGTGGTCCACCAGGATCGCCACGCACAACAGCACCGAGAAGATGAACGTGGTCTCCACCGAGTACGTCGCCACGCCGAGGATAAGGCTGGGGTACAGCGCGACAATCCCCGCGGCGATGAGGCCGACGCGATGACCGAAGGCCTTTCGAGCAATGAAGTAGACGAGCACAATCGAAGCGGTTGACAGCAGGATGTGTAAGCCCGCCGTGAGCTGTGCCTGATTGCTTGGCAGTGGTGTGTGCATCCCGAGCCAGTAGACGACCGCAAGGACGACTGGGTAGCCAACGGGGTAGTACGAAGTTGCCTTCCCAGTGATGTATCCGATGTAGCCGTGTCCCCTGGCGATCTCGTTGCCGTAGTACCAATACGAATATTGATCACCGCTCAACAGCCAGGTTTCAGGCGTGCTTCGGGTCGCCCAAAAACCCCACACGAGTCGCAGCGCGCCGCCCACGAAAGCGACAAGGGCGAGTTGCTTTCCGCTCGGCGTGCGCGAGAAATGATGGACCCGATCAATCAAAACCACGGTCCCAAGTATGACACGCAGGCATCGACCCGTCGGGGTGCGACATGTCGCCAGGAGTCCGACAGCGGTCGGTTAGTGTCGACGCGATGCATGACGGATCGGCGGTAGCGCGCGCCTGGCGACGTGTGGTCCGATTCCACGACGCTCATCCGGTCTTGGCAACGTTGATCCTTGCTGCGGCGATGACTTCCGGGGTCTATTGGTCGCTGCTGGTGCACCTTCGTTCCGCGACGCCTGCCGACCCCGATAGCGCGCTGTTCGTTTGGTCGATGCAGCACGCACCACGCCGCCTCTTGCACTTCCAGAACCCCTTCTTCAGCAGCGCAATCTTCGCGACCTCGGGTGGCGCAAACCTGGCCTTTAGCGCAACGGCGCCTTTGCTCGGTCTGCTGATGTCTCCTATCACGTACACGCTGGGGCCGGTGGCCGCATTCAATTTACTGACTGCATTGACCCCCGTCCTGAACGCTCTGGCGGCACGACGGTTGCTGAGCATGGTGTCCGGCGTCTCTGGCGTTGCTGTCGCGCTCGGAGCATTATTGGTCGGCTTCTCCCCGTTGGTAATGATGCACAACGGCGCGCGCCAACAGTTGGTGTTCCAAGCCCTCTCACTCCTTCTGCTCTGTGAGTTGTGGCAGTTGGGGAGGGACTATCTCGACGATCGGCCGATCAATCGTCGGCGCGCCGTCGTCGGCGGAGCGCTCGCCGGAGCCCAGATGTGGATCGGCTCTGAGCAACTGGCGATCGTGGCGATCATGGTTGTCGTGGTTGCACTTGTTGCAGTGGTACTTCGGCGTTCAGTACAGAGCCCAGTGCGACTTGCGCCGCGGGGCGGAGATCTCAGAACCGCCCTTGCCGGTCTCGGCACGCTCGTTCTCGTCGCGTCGCCATTTCTCGCTGCGTTCTTGTTCGGCAGCGAGCGTTACACCTCTGGCTACCACGTTCCTGCGCGGCCCTTGTTCGGCTTACGCCTGGCCAATCTCTTGACGGCGACCGATGTGACCTTGTTGCATTCGCATCTACCGCTTGCGGTCGATCGAATTCAGCTCAGCGTGTTTCGGGATGAGGACACCGGCTACATCGGACTCGTGTCAATCGTTGCATTGATGTTGATTCTCGTGACATGGCGGCGCCGCAACCTGATCCAGCGCGGGGCCGTGATCGTCGGCGCAACGTGCTGGCTGCTTGCGCTGGGACCCACGGTCCGATGGTCTGGCACGGGTTCGGGCGTGCCCGGTCCGTGGCGAATCTTCGAGCAGATTCCCGTCGTGCAAGAGATCGTCGCGAACCGGCTGTCGATGGCGATGTTTCTGGCCCTCGGCGTCCTCGTGGCAACGGTCGGTCAGACAACCGTCACGGCTGCAACCGATGTCGTGGCACCGAGTTCACCGGAGCGTCGTTTTGAGCGCTGGACCGAGCGTTCGTTGGCGCTGGCCACGTGGTGTGTCCCGCTGTTGCTCATACCGGCTGCTGGGCGCACGCCCAAGACGGTGTCGTCCGCAGCGGAACATGCCCTGGAAAGGTCCTGTCGGGGCACCCTCGTCGTCACAATGCCGCAGAGTCTGGAACAAGACGCGATGGCCTGGCAGGCTCGGTCCAACTTCGCGTTCGATCTCTACCGTGGCTTCGCATTTCGGGCCTCGACCTTGCCAAAAGGTGATCGTTTGCTCATGGACGACATCGCCGAATCGGGGCTCGTCGGCGATGACATCGGTGCCGGCGCGATCGACGAACTCAGGTCGCGTTCCATTGGGTGTGTTGTCAGCCCGGCGAGTGCTTCCGCCATCCTCGCGAACCTTGCGCCTGTGTTGGGCGCTCCGATCGTTGCCGGTGATGTTGCCCTGTGGGCGAGTCCATAACGCAAGGCGCTGTGCCGGACCACGCGACGCTATTGTGGCCAGAAGTGGAAAGCCTGGCCCCTGACCCCGATGCGTCTTCGGCGGCCAGCCAGGTCGCGGGTGGTGTGGCGCCGCTAAACGATCACGAGCGCCTCTATCGACTGTTGATCGTCCTCGTCACCGTCGTCGGTGGCCTGTGGCGAATTGGGTACCTTGCCATCGCCAAGTGGAGTCGGCACCTGATGCTCAACGACTCGCTTTACTACAGCTCACAGGCGTGGCAGAACGCCCACGGCCATTGGTTCCGCACCGTCTTGGGCGATCACCCCGGCGCCGAACATGCTCCCCTCACCACAGTGCTGCTCGCCCCCGCGAGCTTGCTCGCCAACCACGAGTTCTGGCAGCGCGCAACCAACACCGTCGTTGGCATCGCAGTGATCCCCTTGATCGCGCTCGTCGCCCGACGCATCGGAGGGCGACGCGTCGCCGTGATTGCTGCAGTGCTTGCGGCCATGTACCCGAATCTCTGGATGAACGATTCGCTGATCATGTCCGAAACAATCTCGACCTTGATGGTCGTACTCGCTCTCTGGCTCGTGCTGCGCCACCGCGATCGATTCGATTTGCGTAGCGCACTGTGGTGTGGGGCAGTGGTGGGGCTTGCCGCGTTGGCGCGCAGCGAACTGCTTCTGCTCGCACCGCTGTTTGCATTGATCGGCGCTCGCCGGTACCCGTGGCGAGCCTGGGCGCAGCGTGCTGCTGTCCTCATGATTGCCGCAATTGTGGTCATCGTGCCGTGGATTGCGTACAACGCGCCCCGATTCGACCATCTGGTCCTCATCACAACGAATGAAGGCGGCGCGTTGCGCGGTGCCAACTGTGACGACGTGTATCACGGGCCAGCGCTCGGTGGCTGGTCGGTACTCTGCGTCATCGACACCGTCGACCGCCCCGATGAGGATGCCTCTGGTCGGGCCGTACGCCTTCGTAGGGAGGCGGTTTCATATATGAGGCAACACGTCGGCCGCGTGCCGGTTGTCGTCGCGGCTCGCGTGCTTCGTTCGGTCGACCTCTACGGGTTACGCGACCTGGTCAGGTTCGATGTCGGTGAAGAGCGCGCCCGATGGGCTTCGTGGGCCGGCATCTTCATGTGGTGGTTGCTCGCGCCGGTGGCGGCTATTGGCTGGTGGCAACAGCGGCGCCGCAACGGCTGGATCCTGATCGCGCCGGTGGTTGGTGTCGTGGTCACCACCATCGTGTTCTACGGAGCGCATCGACTGCGGTCGCCGGCAGAGCCGGTGGTCGTCGTGTGTGCTGCTGTTGCCCTTGCGGGGTGGGCGCCCATTCGAACAGTGATCGATCGTCGGTTCGCGCGATGAGCGGGGTGGCTGTGCAGCGAGATGGAGAGCTGCCGATCGCAGAGACGGTTGCGGGTACCTACCGTGCCCAGATCGCGTACCAGCCTGGTCTCGATGGCCTGCGCGCCGTCGCCGTTGCCATGGTGCTGTTGTTCCACGGAGGCGTCTCGTGGATGGGCGGCGGCTACTTCGGGGTCTCGGTGTTCTTCACGCTGTCGGGGTTCCTCATTACATCGTTGCTCGTGACCGAGTTTCGCTCGACGGAGCGGATCGCGCCGTCGGCCTTTTACATTCGGCGTGCCAAGCGGCTGTTGCCTGCCAGCCTGCTGTGCCTATCTGGCGTATCTCTGCTGGCCGCGAACAATGCATGGGTCGGTGCAGCGCATCTCAAACGCGATCTACTTGGCTCGTTGGGCCAGGTCGCGAATTGGGTACGACTCTTCGCTGGCGAGAGTTATGTTGATGTGCAGAGCAAGACCGCTGGGCTCAGGTCACCGCTCGACCACTACTGGTCGCTCGCGATCGAGGAGCAGTTCTATTGGATCTGGCCAGTGGGTTTCTTCCTGCTCGCGCGCTTTGCTCGCAAGCGAGGTCTGAGCCTCACCCGCGTTCTCGGCGTCTGCACTCTGATCTTTGCAGCATGTGCGCCTGCGGTTGCTGTGTTGTGGGGGAGCGACGCGGCCTATTGGGCGACTCCGGCTCGTGCCGGTGAGATCATGCTCGGAGCGTTCGTGGCCGTGCTGGTTGCGGAAAGCAGAGTGTTGCCACGTCGGTGGATGGCTCCGTTCGGTCTCGCTGCGATCGTGGCCTTGGGTGTCTTCCTGCCGGCGGCGAGCGGGCCGGCATACCACGGCGCATTTCCTTTGCTGGCGATCGCGAGTGCGGTATTGCTACTCGGCCTGCAGCGGCCGGGCGCTGTGCGCACGTTGCTCTCGCTGCGTCCGCTGGTGGCCCTCGGCCGGGTCAGCTACGGCGTGTATCTCTATCACCTGCCTGTGTATCTGTTCGTCACGAATCAGCGCTCGGACCTCAGCGGGTGGGCGCTGTTTGGCCTGCGGGTCGTTGTCACATTGATCATTGCGACCGCTTCGTATTGGCTGATCGAGCGCCCGATTCGCCGAGCATCGTGGACTGGCGCTCGAACAGCGTTCGCTGCTCTCGGGACGTCTGTCGTTGTCGGCTCCGTGATTGCTGCCGTGCCGGTGGCCGCGGCGAGCTATTGGGGTGTGAACGCTGGTACCCGCGCGCGTGTCGCCATACAGGTTGGTGCTGAAATCGCGCCGCTGTCTCCGCGTCCGGTTGTTACGGTCGCCGGCACGGATGCTGCTTCGGCTCAACAAGCCCCGGCCACCGTCGCTGCGCTGAACAGACCCGTACGGATTCTTGTCGTCGGCGACTCGACAGCTGAGGCAACGGGGCACGGTCTGATCGAGTGGGCAGGGACTCATCCAGAACTTGCCCAAGTGTCGCTTCTGACAAGCCCCGGATGCGGATTCGTGCGTGGTGGCACAGTGCCATCCGATGGCAAGGTGCCGTTCAAGGCCGCATGCGACACACTGCTCGACTCGACGCTGCCGCACGAACTCCGGGATCTGCAGCCCGATGTCGTGATGTTGTTGGTGTGGGCTCGTGACCAAGCGCCGAGGCGATGGAGTGCCGCCGAGGGCGAGTTGACGCCGCACGATCCAGCATTCTTGATGCGGCTCAACCAGGACTATCGAGCGATCACGAACCAGATTGTCGCGTCGAGTTCTGCCCGAGTGGTGTGGGTGCGACCGCCTCAAGGCAACAGCTACTGGTTGGGCGAGGAGAACGCCTTTACCGACGACTCCGCGCACGCAATTGTCGAGGACGTCATACGACAGGTGGTCGCTGAGTCCGCTGGACGCGCGGAACTCCTCGACCTGCGTGCGTGGATGGAGAGCGACGGCGTCGCGCTCGATCATTCGGCCCGACCAGATGGTCTCCACTTCTCGACAGCCGGTGCAACCGACGTGTCCAATCGCTGGCTCGGACCGCAACTCATGCTGGCCGCGACGGCCAGCTCAGTGCCCTAGCGGGGCTAGCTGGCTCAGCGCGGAAGCAAGCGTGTTGCCTGCTTGAGCAACGAGAGAGCGCCCTGCTTGGCCGGGCGACGATGGTGTGATTGCGTGTTGTCATCTTGGGCAGCCATCGATTGACGATGGGCTACATACCAGTCATAGCTCTGTGCAAACATTTCCTCGTTCGACCATCGCGGTGCCCAACCGAGCGCTTCGGTGGCGTGTTCGATGTCGAACCACATCGACTTGCTGTACATGATCCAGTGGTATGGGGCGAACGGTGCGAGGCCGGCCCCGGCTGCAATACGCATTGCCAACGAGGCCGGTCGAGCGGGTAGCGAACGCACTTGTGAACCTGTGCCTGCGTGCGTGCAGACGCTCTCGAGCGTTTCGCGCATGGTGCCGAACCGGTCGGTGCCAGCGTTGAAGATTTGCGGACCGCTGCTCGCCCCGGCCCTGATGCAGATATCGACCAGATCGTCGGCATGCACGAACTGATAGCGATTGGCGCCATCGCCGAGCACGAAGACATCGGCGCCGTCGGCGATCCAATCGAAGAGGATGCCAAAGATGCCGAGCCGGCCGTGTCCAAGGATGGTTCGGGGCCGCACAATGCTGACATCGAGCCCGTGGGCGGCGGCGTTGAGGCAGGCCCATTCGGCGGCGAGTTTTGCGTGACCGTATGCCTCTCGTGGCGACGGCACGGTGGT
>JAYTWP010000185.1:0-7025 GCA_043743395.1 Actinomycetota bacterium
CGGTTACTGTTCATCATAATCTTCAAGCGTCTTTAACAAACTAAGGGCCTGAGAAATTGCTGTCGACAGAACTGTAGTGAGGTCCCGGATCGCCGGACCCGGCTTGTGGGGTCGGCCAGTTCCGCGCCGTGATCGCTGGTCGAGGGTTGGGGAGAATCGCGCAGAGGGTCTGATCTGTCGCGCCATCCGGGTCATATTCGCCACTCTGAGCGAGGTGCGGTAGGCCCATCGGCCCATTAAGAACAACGTGGGGTTAACTCCTGTGCCTCTTTATTGACATTAATAGACTCCATTCGGCATTCTCTGGTCCTAGTTCATTTGGGTACATGAGGGTACATATGGACTGGACTATTTGGACGATTGACCTCGTACTACAGCCGGACGGGCGGGTGCGAGACAAGAACAACAGGAGCGGATGCAATGGGTACATGGGCCGAATTTCGCGCGACAGTCGAAGAGTTTGTGGGCCGACGGAGGTCGCAACGATCGGTGAGCAGTTCATTGCAGGGGGGTCGGCGCGAGCATGCACTTCTGCGATCGCTCTTGGCATTGGCACTGCTGCTTGGGGTGGTCGTCGTCGCACAGAGTCGGTTTGCCTCCACGCAAGCAGCGGCGATGAACCCAAAGGACGAGACGTTGGTTCCTCACTATTTCGGCCCGTACCCCAACTGGGCCAACAGCCCCCAGGTGCTTTCGAACGCGGTCGTCAAGTTCAACAATGGCGGGGGTAGCGGCGCAGCCGCTACTGCCAGCGTCAACCCCAAGACCGGCGGCATCGACTCGATCACTGTGACGAGTCCTGGTAGCGGTTTCACCACGCAACCTGACGTCGTCATCGAGTCGCCGGGAGTCTTCCCGACAACGCCTGCCGTCGCGACTGCTGAGATATCGGCCGGCGTCATCAAGACCGTCGCGGTCGTCGAGTCGGGTTTTGGTTTCGTTGCTCCTATGGTCACCCTCACTGGCGGTAATCCAACGATCGGGCTCGAGGCAACGGCAGTCGCGAGCGGAAGCGTCGACAATGTCACGCTCACCAGTGGCGGCACCGGTTACCTCGTGAAGCCGATTGTGGAGTTCTCGCTCCCGAACCTGCCCAACGGCGTGCGCGCGACGGGTTCAGCGACCATGAACAGCATCGGCATCGTCGACGGCATCACGGTGGAGAACGCGGGTTCTGGGTACACCTCGGCACCAACCGTAACGATCCTCGACGGTGGTAGCCCGGTTGTGCTCCCTGCTGTGGAGGCAACGGCGGTAGCCACGATCAACGTCAATCAGGTCGATGTGGTTTCGGGTGGTCAGGGCTATGACTCGGCGCCGACTGTGACGATCGCCGACACAGTTGGCGTTGCTGACAAGGGTGCCACCGCAACGGCAACCGTCGCTGTCAAGGGTGCGGTCACCGCAGTCAACGTGACGACGGCTGGTGCGGGCTATCTCACTCCTGGAATCAAGAAGTTCGTTGACACGCTCGCCGGCCTTGGCCCCGATGCTGCGAACAACCTCGGCCAGTACATTCCTGTCGCAGTACCCGACACCAGCACGTACCCCGGTAGCGACTACTACGAGATCGCGGTCGTTCAATATCGCCAGAAGTTCAGCAGCCAGTTGCCCGCGACCTTGCTGCGTGGATACGTCCAGTTGTCAACTGGTGTCGTGCCGGGCAAGCAGGTCCCGCTCAGCAACGTCAACCTCGACCCGAACGTCGCTCCAACTCCAATTTCGGGCTACACGGGTGTCGACGGACCGCATTACCTCGGGCCGACGATCGTTGCGACCAAGGACAAGCCGGTTCGAATCCTGTTCCGTAACTTGTTGCCAACCGGTGTCGGTGGCGACCTGTTCTTGCCAGTCGATACATCGCTGATGGGTGCTGGCGCGGGGCCAGACATGATGTCGCTCGACAAGAACAATGTCCCAATTGACATGGCGCCCGACCAGGGACTGGTCACCGACGGCGTGCGTAACCCGATGTGTGGCGAGACCCCGAAGGACAGAGCGTGTTACTCGGAGAACCGGGCGACGTTGCATTTGCATGGCGGTATCACGCCGTGGATTTCTGACGGTACACCGCATCAGTGGACCACTCCTGCCGGTCAAGACACTGCCTATCCCAAGGGCGTGAGCGTGAGCAATGTGCCGGACATGCCAGACCCAGGTCCGGGTGCCGAGACATTCTTTTACACCAACCAGCAGAGCGCGCGGCTGATGTTCTACCACGATCATGCGTGGGGTATCACTCGACTCAACGTGTACGCCGGTGAAGCCGCCGGCTATGTCATTACCGACGACATCGAGAAGAAGTTGCTTGCGCCCGCCACGTCGACAGCGCCTGCGGGGGCGCTCGCAGGCTTGGGCCTTGGCACGCCGTTGGTCATTCAGGACAAGACGTTCGTGCCGGATGTCGCGACGATGGCCAAGCAGGACCCCACGTGGAACTACGCGAAGTGGGGCGGTGCGGGCAACCTGTGGAGCCCTCACGTGTATATGCCTGCGCAGAACCCGGGCGACCCGTCTGGAATGAGTGCGTTTGGTCGTTGGATGTACGGGCCGTGGTTCTGGCCGCCAGCCAAAGACGCCAAGTATCCACCGATCGCGAACCCCTACTACGACGCGGGTTGTGACCCGAACGTGGTGCTTGCCGATGGAAGCAACCAGTTTTGTGAGCCGGCTTTGATTCCGTCGACACCGAATGTGTCGGTGGGTATGGAAGCATTCAACGACACTCCGGTCGTCAATGGCACCGCGTACCCAACCACCACGGTTGATCCCAAGGCGTACCGGTACCGGATCCTCAATGCCGCCAACGACCGGTTCTGGAACTTGTCGTGGTACGTGGCTGATCCCACCACCGGCACGCTCAGCGAAGTCGCGCTCAAACCAGCCGATGTCGCTGCGGCACAAACCGACCCCAACGTCGTCCCGACGCCGGACACCACCAAGAGCCCTGCGGGTCCGGACTGGATCCAAATCGGTAGCGAAGGCGGGTTCTTGCCCGCACCGGTGGTCGTGCCAGCGCACCCGACCACATGGATCACTGACCCAACACGATTTGATGTTGGCAACGTCGATCAACACTCGTTGCTGCTCGCACCAGCAGAACGCGCCGATGTCGTGGTCGACTTCTCGCTATACCGTGGCAAGACACTGATCTTGTACAACGACGCACCGGCAGCGTTCCCCGCCCGTGTTGCCGGCTACGACTATTACACGGGTGGCCCCGACCTCACCCCAGCAGGCGCACCAACCACACTGCCCGGCTACGGGCCAAACACGCGCACCATCATGCAAGTCAAAGTCTCCAGTGCTGCACCAGCGATCGCGTTTGACCGGCCCTACACCACCAACGACCGCCTCGGCGCATTGCTGACAGCGTTCGGTCATCACACGGATGGCACGGGCGTGTTCGAGTCCGGACAGAATCCGATCCTGGTCGGCCAAGCCGCATACAACTCCGCATACGGCAAAAGTTTCGTCACCAACGGATGGTGCAACTCCAAGACCAATCCAGCAGCGAAGTGCGACGGCTATGCGCGCATCGCCGAGCAGGGTGGCGACCTCTTCAAGTTCGACACCCTCAACGGAGCCCAACTCGCGATTCCTCTACAGCCGAAGGGAATCCACGACGAAATGAACTCGGCGAACTTCGACGAGTGGGGGCGAATGACCGCCAACATGGGTCTCGAGGCGGCAGGCGCAACACCGTTGCTGCAAAACATCGTCCTCTACCCATATGTGAACCCAGCGTGGGACAACAAGCTCGACTCCACCGGTTTGCCGAGCAGCCTGAACGTCACGCCGATTTCATCGGCGACCGATGGCACGCAGATCTGGAAAATTACCCACAACGGTGTGGACACGCACCCGATCCACTTCCACCTTTACGACGTGCAAGTGATCAACCGAGTCACATGGGACAACATCATCATCCCGCCAGAACCAACCGAACTCGGATGGAAAGACACGGTGCGGATCAGTCCGCTCGAAGACACCATCGTCGCCGTCCGGCCCATCGTGCCAGTGCTGCCGTTCGGCTTGCCCGACAGCAAGCGGCCGCTCAACCCGATGATGCCTCTGGGTGCGCAAGGTTCTGCCAACGGCCCGAACGGTACGGAGGCTGGCTTCAACAACACCCTGCCGAATGGCAACCCGACGCTCACACCGATCAAGAACACGATCGAGAACTTCGGTGCGGAGTATGTGGTGCACTGCCACATCCTCAGCCACGAGGAAATGGACATGATGCGACCGGTCACTGTCACTGTGGCGCATGCCCTCGCTGACGCTCCGGTTCTGTCGCGCACGATCGATCCAGGTGGTGCGGTGCAACTCATGTGGACCGATGGCACGCCCGTCAACTACGCGGACATGTCGACGTGGGGAAGTCCCGCCGGAGAAGTCGGCTTCCGAATCGAACGTGCGGACGTGACGGGTGGGGTCGCCGGGGCATATACGGCAATTGCTACGGCCCCTGCGAACTCCACCTCATATTCGGACAGTCCTCCACCGTTGGCCGATCCGACTGCGATGTATTCGTATCGAGTGATTGCGTTCAACGCCGCGGGTGACGCGACATCGGGCACCGTGAACGTCGGTGGTCTGCCTGAAGGTCCGGTCGGGTTGGCGGCAGCGGTCCAGGCCGCGCCGACGCTTCCCATGGGCACGCAGATCAGCCTGACCTGGTCTAACACCAGCTCATTCGCAGCGACGAGTCTCGTCGTCGAGCGCGCCATGGGCGCGGGAGCTTTCGGTGCGATCGCATCGCTTGGCGCGGCTGCAACGAGCTTCGTTGACAGCACTGTCGTGCCAGGCAAGTACAGCTACCGGGTCAACGCGTTGAGTGTCACGGGGCCGTCCGCGTACGCAGGACCCGTGGCGGTTACGGTCCAGCCGGTTGTCACCACAATGCTGTTGGTCAGCAGCAGTGCATCGTCGACCTCGAACGTCGGGGATAACGTGAAGTTCACTGCGACGGTCGCTGCCGTCGGGGCAACGGCGATTCCCTCTGGAAAGGTGACCTTCACCGCAAATGGTGCGACGGTCGAGATGCCTCTCGCAGGCGGGGTAGCGGCGTTCAGTACCACTGCACTGCCGGCTGGCGCGAACAAGGTCACGGCCTCCTTCCTCGACCCAGCAGCAGCCTTTCAACCGGTCTCTGCGGACCTGACGCAAACCGTGACCAAGCGAGCCACCACGACTGTTCTCGTCAACAGTCCGAATCCGTCCTACCTCGGGCAAAGCGTGACGTTCACGGCCACGGTCCGGCCGGTCGCAGGAGCGGGGGTGCCGACCGGACGGGTTCTGTTCAGCGGCACGGGCGCTGTTGCCTCGGTCATGCTCGACGCGGCTGGCGTTGCGTCGTTCACGACGAACATCACTGCACCGATCGGGACCAACACCATCACCGCCGACTACAGCGGAGACGCGGCATTCGTTGCAAGCACGACGTCGGTTGTCCAGACGACAATCGCCAAACTTGCCACGACCACCGTCCTGGCCAGCAATCGTGTACCTTCGGCTACCTTTGGTCAGAACGTCACGTTCGCGGCGACAGTCCGGCCAATCAGCGGTGCCACGATTCCTACGGGGTCGGTTGTGTTCACCGTCGATGGCTTTGCGACGGCGCCCGTGGTACTCAACGGTCAAGGTCGGGCGTCCTACACGCTCGTAGGTCCGTCGGCCGGAAACCACACTGTGGTGGCGGAGTACAGCGGTTCGCTCGTGCTTGGGCCAAGCACGAGCGCTCCGTACATCCAGGTGGTCAAGCAAGCGCCGTCCACCACGACGGTGACGAGTAGTCGAAACCCATCGGTGTACGGCCAGAACGTGACATTCACCGTGAGGGTCACTCCGGCTGCAGCTACTGGTTTCGTGTTGCTGAACATCGACGGTGGTGCGTTTGCGGCGTCGGCCCTTGACGCAACAGGACGAGCAACATTCGTCGTCAGTACGCTGAGCGGCGGTGCCAGCCACATCATTACTGCGAACTACGACGGATTGCTGAACTACCTGCCAAGTTCGGGATCTCTGACGCAAACGGTGAAATGGCCCACGGCAACTGGACTCACCTCCAGTCAGCCAACGGCACTCGCTGGCACGGCCGTCACGTTCACGGCGACGGTCGCGCCAGTTGCGCCCGGCACCGGAGTTCCAACTGGCACCGTTCAGTTCCGTGTCGATGGCAACAACCTCGGCGCTCCTGTGACACTCGATGCATCTGGCAACGCATCGATCACCACGAGCACAATTGCGATTGGGCGCCACACCATGACGGCGATCTACTCAGGTGATGCGTTGTTCAGCAACAGTACGAGTCCCAACCTGACTCAACGGATCCAATAGACGGTCGACGCCCTGGCCCGGGTCGTCAACCGTTGGAACCCGACGGGGAGGAGGTCAGCCTTCTCCCCGTCGTCGCGTCCCCTCTCAGATCTACTTGGCCGGACCCTGCATTCAAATGGCGTAACATCTCGCTGATCGAAACACGGACACAGACGACCGCCGCTGCGGCTCGCCTTTCGGCCATCTGAGGAGCACGACATGAGAACACTTCTTCAAGCCCCGTTGCGTCGCCTGGCCTTCGTTGCCAGCTTCGTCGTGCTCGCCGCGTGCCAGCCGATTGTTCTGCCCGGTGGCACGGGACCGGCCACGTGTCCGCAGGGCACCTACAACGTGACCTCACAAGTTCTCACCTCCGCGCTCCCAACTCGCCTCGGCAATCTCCAACTCAGCCCGAAGGCCGGCGGCACGCTGAAGCTCACGGTGAACGCCACATCGTGGACACTCACGGGCACACAGGGATTCGACGTCAGTGGGTCGTCATTTTTCGGCACACTTGCCGGCGTGGCCACTGTGACGGTTGATGCCAGCGGGGGATGGTTGAAGATCTCGAACACCAGCCTGACGTTCGACGTCCAACGCGTTGCCGGAACGGGCAATTACACCGGCACCGTCAGTGGTGTGGCGGTCAACGTGTCGGCGTCGCTCGCGGATATCGGGCTCGATCACGTATACGGCTTCACCGG
>JAYTWP010000186.1:0-5422 GCA_043743395.1 Actinomycetota bacterium
GCTCTCGCCCGTGCCCGGCCCAAACGCGTTGGGTTACGCACACGAATCATGCTGACGTTCACAGTGGGGTTCTTCGCCTTGTCGGTGTTCCTCGCTGCAATTACCTACAGCTTCACCAGGAGCAGCTTGGTCGATCAGCACGATCGCGCCAGCGTGGAGCAGGCATACCGAGGGGCAAGTGTTGCACTCAGCGGCCTTCGTCTCTCACCGTCGTCTGCCCAGCCCATCATCGACACCCTCTCGAGCCTGGGCATCAGGCGGCCACTCATCAACTACCGCGATGTCTGGACGTCGGGCGCACCGCGATTCGGTCCAGAGGTCGTGCCGTCGTCGCTGAAGGACCGAGTGCTCGTCGATAGCACTCCCTCGCGCATGGTCATCACGGTCGGCGATGAACGCGTACTTGTGATCGGCGTTCCGTTGCCCGAGGTCGGCGCCGCCTACTTCGAATTTGCCAGCCTCGCCGATGTGAGCTCCACGTTGAGCAGTGTTGGCTTGTCACTGATGTTTGCCGGATTCATCACCACCTTGTTCGGAGTCGTCCTCGGGTCGGTTGCGTCCCGACGCGCGGTCAGACCGCTGGGAGAAGCTGCCCAGGCCGCCAAGGCCATTGCTGGCGGCCGGCTCGATACCCGACTGGAAACAACCGATGATCACGATCTCAAACTGCTCGCGAATTCATTCAACGACATGGCCTCCGCACTTCAGCAACGCGTTGAACGCGACGCTCGCTTCGCCAGCGATGTGAGCCACGAACTTCGTTCCCCCCTGATGACGCTTGCAGCCTCGGTCGAAGTCATGCAGGCACGCCGCGACGAGATGCCCGAGCGCGCCCAGAGCGCCCTCGATCTCTTGGTCGGCGACGTCTCACGGTTCCAAGGACTGGTCGAGGACCTCCTCGAGATTTCGCGGTTTGATGCCGGCGCAATTCGACTTCACCTCGAAGACCTCATCGTGGCCGAGTTCGTCCGCCAAGCGATCGGAGTCAGCAGCCTTCCCCAGACTCCAATCACCGTCACCGAACGCGCCGAGCGACTTATCGTGCACGTCGACCGACGCCGCCTGGCGCGTGTGGTCGCCAACTTGATCGATAACGCGCGACTCCACGGAGGCGGCGAACCCGAGGTCATCGTCTCCGAAGCCGATAACGAGGGCGAACCCATTGGTCATGTGTGGATTGCCGTGCAAGATCATGGTTCAGGCGTTCCGATGGATGAACGACATCTCATCTTCGAGCGTTTCGCACGCGGTGCGGTGGCTGGAAGACGCAGCTCCAGCGATGGTGCTGGTCTCGGATTAGCCCTCGTCGCCGAGCATGTGCGTCTGCATGGCGGAAACGTTTGGATCGAAGATCGCCTCGATGGCGAGACCGGTGCGCGGTTCGTGATCGAACTCCCCGCTGAGGAGGTCGGGACATGAAAGCACGTGGCCGCGTTGCGCTCTGTACCGTCGCAGCAGCGCTTGCGCTGACGGCCTGCGGTATCGCGAACGACAATACGCCGCGCGACATTCCCGCCCAGCAGCGCTCCCCGTTCATCGACGCTCCGGTCCAAGCACCTACCTCGGCGGCGGGCACTGATCGCATCTTTCTGGTCGCGCCCGAACTCCCGGACCGACCCAGCCACCTGCGTGCAACACCTCGAGCAGTCGGCGCCTCCGCAACTGTCCGTCTGCAATCGCTGTTTGGTCCTCTCAGCACGGCCGAAACAGCCGCTCGGCTAGGCACGAGTATTCCTGCCGGCCTCAAGCTGCGTATCGCCACGCTGCAGACCAATGGCACCCTGATCGTGGATGTCAGCGATCAACTTCTGTCGTTGTCGAGCAACTCGCTCATCACCGCCGTCGCGCAAATCGTGTTCACAGCGCTCGAGGTACGCAATGTGCAGCGCGTCGAGTTACTCGTGAACGGCATCGGTCAGCAGTGGCCCGGCGGCGATGGTTCGTTGCGCACGGCCGCACTCACTGCCTACGACTTCCCGGGACTGATCGAGACGACGCAACCTGACTTCCCTGCGGTTCCGTCGCCGACGCCGTAACAAAGCTGAGCTGAGGGATCTAGCCGAAAAACACCGAAGCGACATCGCGGTACATACCGAGATCGACTCCGCGTGTCTTGCCTGCGGCCTCGATCAACGGACGCAGTACGAATTGCTCGCCCCGCAGCGCTGTCATCTGACCCCATGCGCCCTCGTGCACCGCGTCGATCGCAGCGAGGCCGTACCGCGTTGCCAACACTCGGTCAAATGCAGTCGGCGTTCCGCCGCGCTGAATGTGCCCGAGCAGCACAACACGGGTCTCGAAACCTGTGCGACCTTCAATCTCCGGGGCCAAGCGATCAGCTAAACCTCGCCGGCGAACGTGCCCGAACAAGTCATAGACCTTCTCCTGCGTCGGCATCGTTCCGGCCACCGGTTCGGCACCCTCGGCCGCGACGACGATGGATGCGTACCTTCCGCGTTGGTGTCGAGTCAGCAGGATGGAGCACACCTCGTCGATGTCGAACGGCTGCTCGGGGATGAGCACCACCGTGGCACCGCCAGCGATACCAGCTTGGGTGGCGATCCAACCGGAATCACGACCCATGACCTCGACGATCATCACCCTGTCGTGGCTCTCTGCAGTCGTGTGCAAGCGGTCGATCGCGTCGGTGACGGTCTGCACCGCAGTGTTGAAACCGAAGGTCATGTCGGTCCCAAAGACATCGTTGTCGATCGTCTTCGGAACGCCGATGATCGGAAGCCCCAGGTCGTTATAGAGGTTGGAGGCAACGGTCAGCGAGCCGTTGCCTCCAACGACGATCAGTGCATCGAGTCCCATATCACGAAAAACCTTGGCCACCGTCTCGGGACCATCGACGCGATCGTATGGACTCCCCCGCCGGGTGCCAAGAAGTGTGCCGCCCTTGGGCAACATGCCGCGCATCGACCGCACGTCGAGTGTCATCGTCCGTCGCTCGAGCACACCGTCCCACGCGTCCAGGAAGCCGATCACCTCATCCCCGTAGACCATTTCCGCCTTACGCACAACAGCGCGGATCACTGCATTCAACCCTGGGCAATCGCCCCCACCGGTAAGAAGACCAACTCGCATGAGATCCGACGATAGGCGACAACGTGCGCGGACCCGCGACGACATGGTAGGAACTATGCATGGCGTGGGACTCCTCCCGAGCGGTGCCCTGGCGCCGACTCATTCGTGAATGGCTGATCTACGTAGCGATCGTGACCGTTGCGTTCTTGGTCATCTTTCGCGATCGGTTGAGCGTGTCGCTGTTCGCGGGCATCTTCGCGAGTGGACCCATGTATCTACTCTTCGGCGCAGTCCTGGCAAAGTTCGGCTACACGCGCAAGACCTTCAAAGATCTGCGCAGTGATCGCGAACGTGTCACAACCGCCAAGGCAACATCCACGTCGTCGTTGCCGAATGGACGCGCCAAGCCCCCGCCCACGAAGCGCACGTCCACAGGCCCATCGCAACACCGCAAAGCCAACAAGCCAAAACGTCGCTGAGCCCGTTCGCCAACAACTACGGTTTTGCGACAATGACTACAAGCACCACCGCCGGAGCAATTGCCGACAGTACGTGCGTCCTCGCACTCGACGCCGGCACGACCGGCGTACGCGCTCGAGCCGTCTTCACCGATGGTCGGTCGCCAATCTCGGCCTATCGCGAGTTCCCCCAGTACTTCCCACAGCCCGGTTGGGTCGAGCACGACGCAACCGAGATCTGGGTGGCCGCGAAGGACACGCTCAACGAGGTACTCAGCCAGCTCGAGCGGGCACCTGCGGCGATCGGTATCGCCAACCAACGCGAGACAGCCGTCGCCTGGAGCCGGTCGACCGGTCAACCCCTGCACCGCGCGATCGTTTGGCAGGATCGCCGCACAGCAGAACGCTGCGATCAACTCAGTGCACAGGGTGCCCTTGCACTTGTGCGCGACCGAACGGGTCTCGTCCTTGATCCCTACTTCTCCGGCACCAAGTTCGAATGGATGCTGACCCACGGCGGAGTTGCTGACTCCGACGACCTTGCCCTCGGCACCGTTGACTCATGGTTGCTCTGGAACCTCACCGGCGGCCGCGTGCACGCAACCGATCCCTCGAACGCGAGCCGCACCATGCTGTTCGATATCGGCACCCTCGCATGGGACGAAGAATTGTGCACGCTCCTCAACGTGCCAATGCATGCACTTGCCAAGGTGCTGCCATCTAGCGGCCGCTTCGGGGTCACGAGCGCCGAATGCGGCGTGCCTCCCGGCATTGCCATCTCGGGGATTGCCGGCGATCAGCAGAGCGCACTGTTCGGTCAGGCGTGCTTTGCGCCGGGCACCGCCAAGAACACCTACGGGACAGGCAGTTTTGTGCTGCTCAACGTCGGAAACACATGTCCCCCTCCGACCGAAGGGATGATCACTACGGTCGCGTGGACGCTTGCCGATGGCACGACCACCTACGCGCTCGAGGGCGCCATCTTTGTCACCGGCGCAGCGGTGCAATGGCTCCGCGACGGTTTGCAGATCATTGCGACGAGCGCAGATGTCGGACCGCTCGCCGACAGTGTTCCTGACACGGGGGGCGTGTACCTGGTACCGGCCTTCACCGGCCTCGGCAGCCCTTGGTGGGATCCGTATGCGCGCGGCACCATCATCGGGATCACTCGAGGCACCACGCGCGCCCACATCGCACGCGCTGTCGTGGAAGCAATGGCATTCCAAGTGCGTGACGCTGTCGACGCCATGACGGCCGTGTCGGGCACGCCGCTGAGAGAGCTCCGTGTCGATGGCGGCGCCTCAGCAATGGACATGATGTTGCAGATGCAAGCAGACCAACTCGGGGTGATTGTTCGCCGCCCGCGCGATCAGGAGACCACAGCCTTGGGCGCCGCGTTTCTCGCCGGTCTCGCCGAGGGCGTGTGGCCGTCGCTCGATGCAATCACCGATCAATGGGAGCTCGACGTCGAATTTGTACCTCTCGCCGATCGCTCGATTGCGGACAGCCAGCACCAACAGTGGCTTCGTGCGGTGGAACGCACGCGCAGCTGAGAGCGCGCGCCAAGAGGCCCGATAGCCGGGTTCCGAAGCTCGGCTCATTTGACGAGTTAGTGGTTCGCGAGCGTCACGGGTTTCTTCGATGCCATAGGGCGGGTTGTCTTGAGAGCGGTCGACCGCGATCCTGGACACGTCGAGCCCCGTCGAGCCCGTCGAGCCCCCGTCGAGCCCCGTCGAGCCCGATGAGCCCGATGAGCCGGATGAGCCCGATGAGCCGGTCGTGGCGGGCCCTCGACGTGGTCGACGGATGCCGAACGTGTGTGACCGATTTTGCGTGTGGGGGTTGTGATCGAACGTGTGTTCGTGTATGGTGTGGGTGGTCGTCTTCCCCGATCACGCTCGGACGGTTCGTTCCGTCCCGTTTTGTTGATGCAA
>JAYTWP010000187.1:0-2987 GCA_043743395.1 Actinomycetota bacterium
CGACGGCGTCGCGAAGAGGCTTGGCTGAGCCGTGCGTGCCGAGGCTCATGTTAATGACCTTGGCGCCGTGTAGTGCGGCCCAGTACATGCCTTCCGTGACGTTCCACATCGTGCCGCTGCCGTCATCGTCGAGCACCCGAACCGGCATGATTCGAGCCTGCGGAGCAACTTGGTGGACGATGCCGGCCACGTGTGTGCCGTGACCGATGCCTTCGTCGATCAAGCCGTCGCCGTCGTCGTCGATGCCATTGCGGGTTTCGGCCGGGTTGATGTCACCGTCGACGAAGTCCTTGCCCTGCACCAGGACTGGTGCCAGACCGATATGAGGGGCGGGATCGAGTTGCACGCCGGTATCGAGCACTGCGACCACGACGCCGCTCCCGTTCGACAGTTGCGCAGCCTGCGCCAGGTTCACGAGAGTCGACGCGTACTGGCTCGCGCTCGGCACCGGGGACTGGTCGGTCCAGGCGTAGATCCGCCATGCGTAGATCCGATTCTGATCGACCTCGGGTGGGCTCATGAGTGTGTTCGGGGTCACCCCACCGACGCCGGGCAACGCCGCAATTTCGGTAATCGTGACGCCAAGATCGGCTCCCGGTGCGAGATCGACAAGATACGACCCGATCTGGCCGATTGATGTCGCCGCTGTGGAAGTTCCGGCCGCAGTATTGACTGCGGCGATCGTGGTCACGGCAGGATCAATGCGCACGATCAGTTGAGTGACGCCGACGGGGACATCGACACCCTTGGCTTGTGTATGGACGATGGCGCCGACCGGAATGACGGTGAGCAGGCATGCCGACAGGAATGCAAAGGCCGATCGTTTGCGAGTCATGACGAGGGCTCGTGGGGTGGAGTTGCGCGGACGTTGGCGTCAGCTCCGCGGCGATCGAGAAAAGGCGTGAGGTCAATGGTGGTCGCCTGGTTTGCTGAGGTGAGGTCGATGCGAAGGAATGCGGTGGCAGCGATTCGCGATGAGAACTCGCCGAACTCGTCTGCTGCGAGTTCCACACTGACGTCGTCGGCCTCGAGGCGCACATGCCACGCTGGTTCGTCACCAAGAATCTGGCCCGAAATCACAACGCGATCTGAGCTGAGATCAAGATGCAGCATCAGGTCGGCACCGCTACCGACATCGAAGAGGAGCTGACGAGGAGCATCGATGGCAGCGCTGCGGGATCCGGCGAATGCCTGCCCCATGGGCACGTCTCGAACGAGTTGGGCGACGTAGAAGACGATTCGCTGGACGCCCTCCGCGACCGTGGGTCGTAGCGGCAACAGATCCTCGAGAGCGGCGCGCGTGCTTGCCGATGGCGCCTGTAGAACGGATTGTTGTGACATTGACACGAAGTTCGTGATCCATTCCTGAGCCCCACCTATAGCGGGGTCGTCGGCGATCCGGGCAACAACGTGTTCAGCTTCGGTTTCCGAAAGTCGACCTTCAACAAGGTCGAGGATCTTTTCGAATGAAGTGTTGTTGTCCGACACGATTTCCTCCGGCCGCTGGCTGATTCATGGGAGAAGTGCAAGCAAGGACATCAGAAATACATGACGAGCACGATTTGTTTTGAGATGTGCTGGATCGATGATGACACGCCTGCGAGTTCTCAAAGGTTTGGCTCGGGCGAGAGGTTTTCTGCAAGCTCTGCAGAAAACGCCGCGGCTACGCCGAAGGCCGGTACTCTTCGGCGGATGTCCTTGCCCCCAGTTCGCTTTCGCCCATTCGGGAGCGAACTCACGGTGCAAACCGATTCCGAGACTGTGATTGCTGCTGTGCAGCGCGGCCTCGGCCGTTACCCAGAAGCTCTCGGGATTGGGGGAGCGTTGCATTTGGATGTGCACGTGCACCTTTCGGTGGCTGGTGATCCTGCGTGGCCTGTCGTGAGCGCGGAACTGGACGACGGGCGACTGGCGATGCGCTGCGGTAGCTCCTGCGCCACTGTGTGGTTCGCCAGGGGCGTCGGCGAAATTTCGTTGGACGAATCGTTGCTCCAGGTGGACGATGCCGTCCGACTGTTCCTCGAGTCGGCGTTTACGGCGATACACGTGCACGACGAACGACTTGTTGCGGTGCACAGTGCGTTGGTGTCACGCGATGGTGTGGGGCTGATGCTGCGTGGTCCGTCGGGGGCGGGCAAGAGCACGTTGACGTACGCGTGCTTACGACGCGGAATGGGAATTACCAGCGACGACTGGCTGTACGCCGCGGCGCAGACATCGGCCGGATCGTTCGCCGGATATCCGTGGAGGATGCTGATGACCGAAGACGCAGCCGCACGTTTCGATGAATTGCGCCATGTCGAGCCTGTGCCGCATACGTCAGAGGAAGGCCGCAAGATCGCGATCTATCCGCCCGCCGATCAGCAGGTTACGTATCAAGAAGTGCACGCCGTGGTGCTACTCGATCCCGACCCGGTGTTCTCGCTGCGGCAGGTGAGTCCAACCGAAGCGACCGATCGTTTCTGGGCTGCGTCATTGCCCACCGAACGCGAGCACATCTCTGACGCATGGGTAGCAGGACTGCTCGATCGGCCCGTCTATGTGTTGCGTCGTGGCACCTCGCCCGAGGATGCCGCTGCCGCGCTCGACGATCTTTCCGCGAGTCTGCGGTAGATCGCACTGAATGCGGCGGCCGTATGGTCGGCGTCGTGAGCGGTGGCCCACCTTTGGGCTACGGACGCGATCATCGCTCGCTCCACCGGATCGTCGATGAGGCGAATAATTCCTGCAGCCACACTTTCAGGATCATGACGTACTGCCAGCGCAGCCGGTTCAGGCAATGCCGCGAAGTCGGACACATGACCGACCGCCATCCCCACCGTCGGTACAGCGCACAACGCGGCCTCCAGTACGGCGAGCGGGCCGGCGTCGTGCCATGAGGTATTGAGGTGCATGGTGGCTGAGCGGTATAGCGCCGGCAACTGATCGGGCTGCACGAACCCGGCGAACGTCACAGCATCGGTAATACCCAATTCGTGGGCAAGGGA
>JAYTWP010000188.1:0-1619 GCA_043743395.1 Actinomycetota bacterium
TTGCGTACGCTCATCAGTCGCGGTTTCACGCCCAAGATCATCCGCTCGATGGATGGCCATTATCGCGAGGTCACCAAAACGATCGTCGCCGACGCGGTCGCCAAGGAAAGCTTCGACTTCGTCACTGAGATCGCCGCTGAACTTCCGCTTGTTGCGATTGCCGAGTTGCTCGGTCTTCCGATCGAAGATCGCCACAAGGTCTTCACGTGGTCGAACACCATGATCGGCAATTCCGATCCCGAATACGGCGGCACACCGGACCTCGCGCAGACGGCAATGACCGAGTTGTACATGTATGCCAACGAGTTGGCTGCTGCTCGAAAGATCGAACCGCGTCAGGACATCATCACGGTGCTGTTATCGGCTGAAGGCGATCAGCAACTCAGTGAGCACGAGTTCGATCTCTTCGTTCTGCTGCTTGCGGTCGCCGGCAACGAAACGACGCGCAACGCCCTGGCGCACGGCATGAACGCGTTTCTGCAGTTCCCCGATCAGTGGGCCAAGGTGCAGTCCGATCCCGAGAAGTATCTCGACGGCGCGATCGAGGAGATCCTTCGCTGGGCCACCCCGGTGATGCAGTTCCGGCGCACTGCAACGCACGACATCGAGATGCATGGCGTCACCATCCCGAAAGGTGATGCCGTAATGCTCAATTACATGGGCGCCAACTACGACGAAACAGTGTTCGCCGACCCCTACACCTTCGACATCGAGCGCTCACCGAACCCGCATGTCGCATTCGGTGGCGGAGGACCGCACCATTGCTTGGGGGTGAGCCTGGCCCGCCTCGAGATGCGCATCCTGTTCGAAGAGCTCCTGCGCCAGGTCGACCATTTCGAACAGCTTGCTCCTGCCGTACGTCTGCGTTCCAACTTCATCAACGGCATCAAGCATCTGCAGGTCCGCGCGATTCCAGCCAGCTGACACCGAACGCGCTCACTGCGCGGGCGAAGCTGCCAACGACGGGTTGTGGCCGGTGGGAGTCAATGCGAAGTGGGCGCGGCTGATGCCGGCAATGATCGAACTGCGCGTGCGCTGCTCCTTGCCGGTCATTTCGATGGACTCGTAGCGGTCGAGCATTTCGTCGAGCATCACAGTGATTTCCTGTCGAGCCAGGGCGGCCCCGATGCAATAGTGCGTACCGAAACCAAATGCGAGATGCTGGTTGGGGGAGCGACCAATATCGAACTCGGCCGCAGTGGCTCCGAACACCGTTTCGTCACGGTTGGCGCTTGCGTAGAGCAACACAACATGATCGCCGGCATCGATCTGCGCACCGCCGAGCTCGGTGGCGGCCACGGCAGTTCGCATGAAGTAGATGACCGAGCTCGACCAACGCAACATTTCCTCCACCGCCGAAGCGATGAGCGATCGATCGGCACGCAACCGCTGCCACTGATCAGGGCGACGGCCGAGCTCGACGAGCCCCGACGACAAGGTGTTGCGAACCGTCTCGTTACCTGCGGTCAGCAGCTGCACCGCGAACATCGCGATCTCGAAGTCATTGAGGCCGGCATTGGCGAGGATCGAGAAGACGTCGTCGCCCGGATGCAGCTTTTTGTGGGTGACGACGCCGAGTAGGTATTGGATCATTTCGCCTTGAATCGCGAGACGCTCGT
>JAYTWP010000189.1:0-7666 GCA_043743395.1 Actinomycetota bacterium
AGTGCTGGGTCGTGGGCGGTTCGTGACACGAACACCGCCGGGGCTCCGGGTGTGTGGATCATCGTCTGCATGAGGATGTCGGCCGTACCCGGGCCAGCACGTTGGACGTCGGCCCAGCCGCCCGTGCGATACCGGCGGATCAGCGTCACGCTGACCGCAGCAAGCTCACTGGCTGACAGCTGAAGTGTCTGCACGATCATCGCCGCCGCGTAGGGGTTCATCGTGGCCAACACCGGCGCCGCATCAGCCGAGCGATGACGCCGACGTTCGTCGAACAGGACGGCTCCGAGCTGACGAAAGATACTGTCGATGTCCGCGAGCCGAGCCAACTCCGTGCTGTTGAGCTGACCGTCGACAGTCTTGAGCGCCACAAGCGCGATGCGGCCATCGCCGAGTTGATTGCACAACCGCGTCCAGCCGTCGTTGGTCATGTTGACGAGGAAGGCGTCGACCAACGCTGGCCGCTTCGCGATGGCGGTGAGGGCCATCGCGAGCCAGGCAAGCTCGTGATCGCTGATCAGTGTCTTTACGTCGACGTGGGACAGCGTCCAACCCAAGGCCTGTGCTTGATCGATGGTGATGGCGTTGCCGGCAGAAGTGAGCGGATCGGTGACGATCGACCATCCGTACGTGTGCTCGAGCACCCCGAGACGACTCGTCGTCAGTTCGCTCGTCTCGAGCCGAGTCGGCCGGTAGTTCGTCAACGTTTTGCACACAAGCAAGGAATCGAGAAGCGGCAGCCAACTTTCGCGCAGCATCCGTTGTACGCGACGCACGTCGCTCAGAGCGGTTCCTGCCTCGGTATCGCTCGACCGGAATCCATCGAGCTCGAACTCTGCATGGTGCATGGTTGTGCGCAGCCGTGCGACACGATCGGAGTCGTAGCCCATGAACCCGTTCATCGCACGAACGTTGAGGTTGTCGGTACCGCGAGCCGCTCAGCAATGCCCGCCTGAACCGCACGCTGTTCGAGAGTGACGGCATTTCGACGCAACAGGTCAGTCGCCCGGATCAACAGTGTTCGAGCCATGAGCAGATCATCGAGACAGCGTTGCGGTGTAGCGCCGATCCATGTGTCGATCCCAGCGCCTCGATAGAGCAACATGGCGTCGCATCGTTCGATGTCGTGCGCGAGCCTGCGCAGGGCGTGGGCGCGCTGGAGCAGTTCTTGGACAGTCGGGCTCGGGATCGGCATGCCATTTCCTCCGAGCGGTGGGTGCTGTGACGTCGTAGCCGAGGAAATACCGAGCCTCTATCGGAGGACACGGCGCTTCCTACGCGGTTACCCTGGCCGGATGCGCCGCTTGGAACGGATCATTGTTCTGGCGTCAAGTGTTGTGCTCTTGACCGGCTGCCTCACTCGACAACAGGGTCCGGGAGCACCGACGGGCGAGATTCAGGGCCAGGTACTCGCAGGGCCTGTGTGTCCGGTAGAGCGGCCTGGTCAGATCGGCTGCGAGCCCAAGCCGGTGGCCGGGTCAATCGATTTCATCAAGGGCGGGCGACGCGTCGGTGAGGCGCGGCTCGACTCGCAGGGCAAGTTCTCGGTGCCTGTGCCATTAGGTACCTACACGCTGCACGTTCGCCCCGATACGGGCACATTCCCCGCGTGTCCTGATACCGAGGCGATCGCAGTCGAAGGCGAGACAAAAGTGATCCAAATCGACTGCGATACCGGCATCCGCTGACGTGTCGGGCGTGTGCGGTGGACTGCAGCTGAGGCGGGGTTGACAGCGTGCGTAATTCTACAACCGAATGGTTGTAGAAACGTTCAGTGAGGAGCGGGTTGACCTGGTGTTTCATGCACTTGCCGACGCGACGCGCCGCGACATCGTCGTGCACGTGCTGAAAGGCGAGTGCTCGGTGTCGGCCTTGGCCCGCAACTACCCAATGAGCTTTGCAGCTGTTCAAAAACACGTCGCTGTGTTAGAGCGCGCGGCCCTCGTCACCAAGCGCCGCCACGGTCGCGAGCAACTCGTTCGAGCGAACATCGCCACGGTTCGCCGTGCCGCGCACGTGCTCGATGAACTCGAAGTGCTGTGGCGCGATCGCGTCGAGCGAATGGCCGACATTCTCGTAGAACCTGATCAACCCAAGGGAGAGCAATGACTGTTACCAAGGTCCACAAAGATCTCGATGCCCTGACAATGACCGTCACGGCCGAGTTCGAAGCGCCGGTCGAACGGGTCTGGCAATTGTGGAACAACCCACGCCTGCTCGAGCGCTGGTGGGGACCGCCCACGTATCCAGCAACGGTGGTCGATCACGACCTCGCACCGGGTGGAAGCGTCACGTATTACGTGACCGGACCCGAGGGTGACCAGCACCACGGTTGGTGGCGCGTCCTGAACGTAGACGCGCCCCGGCTGCTGGAGGTGGAGGACGGTTTCGCCGACGAGGCCGGCATCCCCAACCCCGACATGCCCACGACGCGAATGCGGGTCATCCTCGAAGAGCGGGACGGTGGCGGCACCAGTGTCGACATCGTTTCCACGTTCTCGTCGCTCGAGCAGATGGAACAGCTCATCAGCATGGGCATGGAGGAAGGTCTGATGGCGGCGATGGGCCAAATGGACGCTCTGGTCGTCACCTGAGCAGTCGGTCACCTTCGCTGCTATGCAGTGAGGCGACGCACGACCATGTGATGGGGCAGTTGTGTGGTGTCGTCGACGAAGCCCTCGCCGACGACCACGCAACTGTGACGTAAATAGAACGCCAACGCGGCGTCGCGGGCCTTGGCCCACATCACGTCGAATCCAGCCTCGAGGTGTCGTTGCGCGCCAGCTTCGATGAGGACGCCTCCGACGCCGGTGCCCTGCTGATCCTTTGCTGTAGCCATGCCACGCAACTGCACGCCACGCAACTCCGGGTATTCCGGGCATTCACGCGGTACCCACGACGATGTGGCGATCAGCGTGCCGGCGTCGTTGCGTACGCCGAGGTGGACGACACCCGGCCAATCGTCCTCGGCGAACGAGAGCACTTTGGTGGGCGTTGTGTCGCGAAGCACGGCAAGGCGCAGCGGATACGTCTCTCCGGTTGCGATTTCGACTACGTGCATATGCAACCTTTGTCCCGCAGACTCAGTACGTCACTTGTATGGATGAACCGCCCGCACGCGCTGATGCGTACATCGCTTCCACGATGCGGTGGGCATCGACTGCCGTGTCGAAGTTCGGCCATGACTCCGACCCAGTGGCAACGGCACGGACGAATTCGCCGTCCGGGTTCAGGCTCCCATCGATGAGCGGCGTAGCGGCAAGCTCGAGCGCGTCTCCCTGCAGGGTGTGCTCGGCTCCGTCGGCGTCGGTCCAGTGCACTGGGCCGTACCAGTCGTCACCCTCGATCACGATGTAGCGCCGCTCACAGAAGATCTCGACTCGACGCAGGCTCGGTCGGGCGAGATTGTCGTGCCAGATCGTGGCGAGTGTCCCGGTGGCACCGTTGGTGAAGGCCATGGTTGCCGTGACGGCGTCTTCGATGCCGTCGATTCCGTGGAAGTTGGCCTCATTCGCGCTCACGCGCGAGATGTCGCCGACGACGAACCTGAGCATGTCCACGTCGTGGATGCTGTGCTCGAGCAACGTGCCCGATCCGGCGCGCGCCTTGTCGCCGCGCCATGTGCTTGCGTAGTGGCCTTGCACGGGGATGAACTGGTCGTCGCGGAAGACGACCGCCATCACGCGGCCAGCAGCAGCTTCCGTCACGAGATGGCGTGCCCACAAGTACGCGGGCGAGCGGCGCAGTACGAGTCCGACCTGATTCGTGACGTCAGACGCATTCACGATGGCTGCCATTTCCTCGGCCGCCGCCAGCGATATTGCGAGTGGCTTCTCGCAGAAGACATGCACTCCACGCTGGACCGCCATTGCCACGAGGCGCGGGTGTTCGCTGGTCCACGTGCAGATGTAGACGGCGTCGCAGGAGTCGAGTACCTCTGCCTCGCTTGTGCAGACGGTATGTCCGGACGCTTTGGCAAAGGCGACGGCGCGTTCGGTGTCTGGGTCGTAGACGCCGCCACGTTCGACGCCACATGCAGCCTCGGCGCCGCTGTGACGCAGGCTCTTACTGTGGTAGGTGGCGATCAGCCCGGCACCGAGGAATCCAACCCGCATATGGCCGACGCTACTCGGCGTGCACCATGTACTCGGTGTGCACCATGATGGTGCCATGCGAATTCTGCTGACGAACGACGATGGCATCGACTCCGTAGGTCTGCATATCTTGGCGCGAGCCATGTGCCGACACGGTGACGTGGTGATTGCGGCTCCCGATCGCGAGTTCTCCGGTGCGGGTGCGGCGCTCGGGGCGCTGCATCTCATGCAGCCCGAGGTCCACAAGTGCTCCATCGAAGGAATCGATGAGGCGTGGTCGGTCACTGGTCCTCCGGCGTTGTGCGTGATGTTTTCTCGCCTCGGTGCCTTTGGTCCACCGTTCGACCTCGTCGTGTCTGGCATCAACCCGGGGGCCAATGTGGGACGTTCCGTCTACCACTCGGGCACCATCGGCGCCGCGCTCACCGCCCGCAATGGTGGTATCTCGGGCATCGCTGTCAGTCAGGCAGTGACTGGGTTCGGCATCGAGGGTCAGGGCTGGGACGAAATGTTGATCGGCCAGAAGTGGCACTCCGCGGCCGCAGTTGCCGACGCATTCGTCGAGGGTTTCGTGGCAAACATGCCGACCGAGCCCGTGGTGGTGAATCTCAATGTCCCGAATCTCGAGATCGACATGATCAAGGGCTGGCGCTACGGACGGGTCGGTATGGATCCACCGCGCAAGATGGCTGGTGCCGTGCTCGAGCCCAAGGAGGGCCACGATGGCACGTTTCACGTACGGATGTCGTGGGGTGACGCTGTTGAATTGCCAGCTGACACCGATGGTGGCGTTGTCGAAAATGGCGAGGTGTCCGTGTCGTACCTCACGCGGCTCGAAGGTGGCGTGCGTGGCGATCTCAGCACAGCTGAAGAGCGAATGGGGGGCTTGCTCAGTCGTTGAAACAGGTCGCTGACGGCTACATCAACATGTCGTAGTCGTCAAGGTTCACGTGGCGGGTCTGCTGCCAGAACTCGAGCAGTGTGAATGGCCAGTTCTGGGTGACACGACCGGAGTCGTTCTTGTACCAACTGTGCACATCTGCTGCGCCCCACGACATGTTCTGGTTGCCCTCGTCGATGCGTTCGTTGTAGGCGTCGTGCACCTGTTGCTTGCAATCGAGGGCCCGCCCGTGATGGACTAACAATTCGCGGATGGCCTCAAGCGTGTAGTGGACTTCGCACTCAGAGAAGTAGATGATGCTGCCGTTGATGACGATGTTGGTGTTGGGTCCGTAGAGCAGGAACAGGTTTGGAAACCTCGGTACTGTGACACCCATGTAGGCACGGGACTCACCGTTCCACTCATCGTGCAATTCCACGCCATCGCGGCCGCGCAGCATCATCGGCGTCAGGAACTTCGAGGCATGGAAGCCGGTTCCATAGATGATGACGTCGACATCGTGATGCACGCCATCGGACGTCACCACACCAGTTGGTGTTATCTCGCTGATGTCGGTGGTGACGAGATGAACGTTGTCGCGCAGCAGCGTGGGTATCCACGCCCCACGGTCGAGCAGCATCCGCTTTGCGGCCACCGGGTACTGCGGAACCACCTTCTCGAGCAACTCGGGCTGATCCGGTAGTTGCATTTGAAAATACATCGTCAGTAGCTCGCGGGTGAGGTCACTCATTGCTGACACCGCCCGCTTGTCGCCAGACCAATCTGGATCGACCTGGGCGATGACGAGGCGTCCGTCACCGATGCGCCAGAACAACCAGAAGCGGTACCACTCTGTGTAGAACGGCACATGATTCAACAGCCACGTCAGTCCATCTGGAACTGGGTCGTGATATGTGGGTACGGGCAGCAGCCAGTTCGGCGTGCGCTGGAACACGGTGAGGTCGGCGACCTCGTCGGCGATGATCGGGACGAACTGGAGGGCGCTTGCGCCCGTGCCGATTACCGCGACGCGCTTGCCGGCGAGGTCGACGCTGTGGTTCCAACGCGCGGAGTGGAAGCTGGCCCCGGCAAAGGAGTCCCGACCCTTGATCTGGGGGAGCTTGGGCTGGTTCAGTTGGCCAACCGCACTCACGACGGCATTCACGGCGACTGATTCGGTGCCTGCCTCCGTGCGCACTTGGAGTTCCCATGTGCACGATGACTCGTCGAAGTCTGCGGAGAGCACCTCGGTGTTGAACCGGATGTGGTCGTACACACCGAACTCTTTGGCGCACGTGCGGAAGTAGTCGAGCAGAACGTCCTGCGGAGAGAAGAACAGCGGCCAATCCGGCTTCTGCGCGAATGAATAGCTGTACAGATGATTCGGGGTATCGACCCGACAGCCGGGGTAGGTGTTGTCCCACCAAGTGCCGCCAACCTCGCTGTTCTTTTCGAGGATGACGAAAGGCACCCCGGCCTGGTTCAGCCGATGTGCGGCGAGGATCCCTGACATGCCTGCCCCGATGATCGCCACGCTGAACGACGTGTCTGGAGCGATCTCTGCTGCACGCCACTGCGGCGCGCGCAGGTCGTGGCCATCGATGGACAACTCCTCGCGTAGCAATGGGATGTATGCGTCGGTCGTTTCGCCGCTGGTGGTATACGACATGAGTGTGCGCAGGTCGTCGTGGCTGGGAGGCTGCGCCAGAACGCATCCGCCGTCGCGGTATCGAATGAGTGCGTCGAGGGCGAGTTGGCGCGCCTCATCCAGCTGCGCCTCGGTCAGGCCGGCCTGCGGCTCTTGGGCGAGCATCGGATCGTGAGCGAGGCTCGGTCGCAGCAACGACATGTCTCCGAGCACCTGGGCCAAGGCGGGGAGTAGCGACGGTATGTCGGCGTCCAACAGTGCATGACGAATGAACTCTTCGTCCTCGGTGATTGGTGCAATCTGACGCGACAGTGACAACGCGAACCCCCTGTGTTGTGCCGTTGGCCAACCGTAGGTCTCAGGCCTCGTTGGTCGGGAGTCGAGGCGACAACTCGCCGAGCGTGACGACCCGATCTGCCAAGAGTTCGGCTTCGTTGCGATCGTGGGTCACGAGCAGCGTGGTGGTGGCTGTGGAGCGCAGCAGCGTTGCCAGTTCGCCGACGAGCTGATCGTGGAGATCTCGATCAAGTCCCGTGAGCGGTTCGTCGAGGAGAAGAACACGCGGCGATGGAGCCAGGGTGCGCGCGAGTGCGACGCGTTTGGCCTCGCCGCCGGAGAGGTCGGTGACCCGGCGGCGTCCATAGTCGGCAAGGTTGATCATCTGCAGGAGTTCGCCAACTCGGGCGGCTCGGCGCGACTTGTCCCACTTGTGCATGCGGAGCCCGAACTCGATGTTTTGCGTGACAGTGCGATGAGGGAACAATTGCTCGTTCTGGAACACCATACCGATGGAACGCAGGTGGGTGGGCATGGAGGTGATGTCGGAGCCGTCCAGCCAAACGTGCCCGGCGTCGGGCGGTAGCAGGCCGGCAATGGCGCGTAGCAAGGTGCTCTTGCCCGATCCGGATGGCCCGAGTATGGCGACGATCTCGCCGTCGTCGACCATGAGTGAGGCGTGTTCGAACACTGTCCGATCGCCGAATCGAATCGTGAGATCGCGGACCTCAAGCACGAGTGTCACCGCCCACGCGGGCTGCCTCGACC
>JAYTWP010000190.1:0-5743 GCA_043743395.1 Actinomycetota bacterium
GCGCGAAGCGCGTGGTGGCGGCTTCGCCAACTGACGACTGCATCAGAACACCGGCGGCTCATCATTGTCGCTGGCGTGGCGTTCGTCGGCGGACTCGTCGATGCCGTCAGCCTCGTAACGGTTTCGGCAGCGGCGGTCAGCATCACTCGCGGCGAGCACTCTCTGCGAACAGTGCACATCAACCTCTCCCTCGGTGTCGCGTTGCTGTTGGCAGCGACGCTCGCCATCGTGCGCCTGGCGCTCGGCTGGTGGGCCGCGTGGGCCAACGCCCGCACAGCGGCCGCCATCGTGCACCGTCATCGCACAGGGCTGACGCAAGCCTTCGTACATGCTTCGTGGGACCTGTCGCATCGCAGGTCTGCGGGCTCCTTGCAACTGCTGTCGCTGTCGCACACACAGGTTGCTGGCGCATACGCCCTCAGCTGTGCGACCCAACTCGGTGCCGCCATCTCGATCGCCGCATTGGCAGGCGTCGCCTTGATACTCAATCCGCTCGCTGCTGTCGCCGTTATCGTCATTGGCGCGGTCGTCGCACTCTTGATGAAGCCGCTGTTGCTTCGTTCGCGGACGACCGGCCAACAAGAAGCGGCGCTTCTCGGCCAAGTGGCAAACGAGGTCAGCAGCATCGAGGCCGCACTTCTGCCCGTGACGCTGTTCGACAGTGCAGATGCAGTGGTGAGTCGCCTGAGCGCGGCCAGCTTGCGTCAAGCGATGTCCTACCGACGCAGTCGCTTTCTGGTCAACACCTCGCCGCTCGTCTTCCAGACCTTGATCACACTCGCCATCGTCGGTGGCTTGCTCGCTGCAGATGGCGTCGGCGGCCAACGCGCTGCAGCTCTGGGTGGTGTGGCGCTGGTATCACTGCGCGCCCTGTCATACGGACAAGCGCTGCAGCAGGCGACGCAAGCACTGCATGCACAGGAGGGTTTCGTCGACGAATTGTTGGCCGAGAACGACCGCCTGCGCGCAGCGCGCGTCATCGACGGCGACGCCGCCACGCCGCCATTCGAAAAGTTGCAGCTGACGTCGGTGTCGGTGGTCCATGCCGATGACCGGTTCGTTCTTGGTCCCCTCGATCTTCAGGTGATGCGCCACGAGTTCGTCGGCATTGTTGGGGCGAGTGGCAGCGGCAAGACAACACTGCTCGACGTCCTCACCCGACTGCGGTCCCCTGCGAAGGGCTCAGTGACCTGGAACGACATGCCCGTTGCGTCGATGACCGCAGCAACGTGGGCCAAGCGCGTCGGGTGCGTACCGCAGTTGCCCGTGCTGATGAACGCCTCCGTTGCCGACAACGTCCGGTGGTTCCGAGATCTGGCCGATGGTGATGTTCATCGAGCATGCCAGCAGGCGAACATCGCGGATGAGATTGCTTCGTGGCCGCAGGGATACGACACCCCCGTCGGCGGCGGCGGCACCCAATTGTCCGTAGGACAGCGTCAACGGATATGTCTTGCACGAGCCCTCGCAGGTGATCCAGATCTGCTCGTACTCGACGAAGCCACCAGCGCGCTCGACGACGCCTCAGAACGCGCGATCGCGCTGGCGTTGGCAAACCTTCGCGGCTCGATCACCGTGTTGATGGTGGCGCACCGACCCGCCACGCTCGCGACGTGCGATCGTCTGCTCACCATGCACGACGGTCGCCTCAGCGCCGACGCATGACCAACAAGAAATGATCGCCCATGTCGCGCACCAGAGGCCACCGTGCAGTGGTCTCGTCGAGTGACACCAAGCGATCGAACAACCTTGGGTGGCGCTGCTGAACGGAGTCGAGATATGGCGGCGGCACGAACAAGGACAGCGATTCGTAGTACTCGACATCCCACTGGTGTGCGTCGCTGACCCATTCACGCACGAACTCACGAGGCGAGAAGTACCGCGTCCAGATGGTGTGGCCGTTCATGCCGACCGGCGTGGAGTTTCGTTCGAAGCGAACCTTTGCACGCGTCCAGCGGCGCTTGCGCACATAGTGCGCCACTTCCCATGGGCAATAGCGCCCGATGATGGTAAAGACGGCGTAACCGCCCGGCCGGGTGAGAGCGGCCAATGACCGAGCTGTCTCTGCGAGATCCGGCACACAATTGAGCGGGCCGAAGTTCGAGTACGAAAGGTCGACCGAGCCGGGTACGGCATCGAGACGATCTAGTTCTTGGGCGCCGACCCGTACGGCGGTGACGCGCCCGCTGCCATAGCCATCGCGCGCGCCAGCGCGCTGGACCATCTCCGGTGACGAGTCGGTGGCGTACACATGATGGCCGAGCCGGGCGAAGTGTTGGGCGTCGATACCCGTGCCGCAACCAATGTCGATGAGGGTCGAGGGACCGTTCAGCAAGCCACCGACACGATCCCACACGATCTCGCGCATCCGCTGGATGAGCGGGTTATTGCCCTGTGGCCCGTCGTAGGTGGGTGCGACGCTGTCGAACGCGGCCGCCGTCGCAGCGAGCTGCTCGGAGACCGGCGGCGTCATGGTCTGTGACCGTTCAGGGTGACCTCGACCAGGGCCGTCTCGAGCGGCACGGTCTCTGCGACCACGGGGATGCGCAGCCGGGTTGGGTTCGGGTTGCGGTCGCTCGGCTCACGTTCGAACAACGCTGTCCAGCGGGCAGCGACTCGCTCACGATGTTCGTCGAGCGCCAGCTCGCCGAGCTGAGGATGTGGTGCGCGGCTGAGGCCCGCTTCACGGCGGCGCAGGTCGAGATCGTCGTGCAGGCTGTGATGGAGCTCGCGATAAAAAGCCGTGGAGTACGTGCCCGCAAAGATCATCGCGAGGTCGCCCGAATCCTGCCAGTTGGCATGATCGGTGAGATCGAACTTCACCATCTCGTAGAACTTCGTGCCAGGCAAGGGATAGCTGACGCTGACGCCGATGTCGTCGGGCATCAGCTCGCCGACGAGCGCGATCGTGCTCTGAATGTCGTCCCATGTCTCGCCGGGATAACCGAACTGAATGAAGAAGCAGGCGCGAATCCCGTGGTCGCCGAGCAAGTGCCGTGCCGAGCGGATTTCCTTGACCGTGATTCCCTTGTCCATCGCGTCGAGAACGCGCTGGCTGCCGCTCTCCGCACCGAGCCACACTTCGCGACAACGTGAGCGGGCGAGCGCATCTACAGCTTGATGGTTCATGAGGTCACAACGCGACTGAATCGTGAACGGCACGGCGCCGCCCGTGGACTCGATGTGATCAGCGAACTCGGCCAGCCAATCACTACGCAATCCGAAAATGTCGTCGGCAAACCACACGTGATCTGGCGCATGCTGAAACTTCAACTGCGTCATCTCATCGGCGACGGCGATCGGGCTGCGCATCGAGTAGCGCTGACCCCAAATCGGCTTCGCACACCAGTTGCACGAGTACGGGCAGCCGCGGGTCGACACCATGTTGAGCGAGAACTCGCCGTGATGTGAGAGCCACGCCTGACGATAGGCATCGATGTCGACCAGATCTCGCGCCGGCAGTCCAAAGACATCGGGGTGACGCTCGATCGGCCGATGGCCGGTGCTCACGAGTTCGCCGCCGACCAAGACCGCCGAACCCAAGATGGGTTCGTGTGCGAGTGACCGGCCGAGCCAACGATCTACGACTTCAGCAACAGCGTGCTCGCCCTCGCCGAGCAGGCACACTGCGGCTCCGGCGGCGAGGTAGACCTCGGGATGGTCGGTGACATCGGCACCAGACATCGCCACGTTGCAGCCATCGGCAATCGCCATGCCGAGCATCGTGATCGCTGCTTCACGCATGCGCGCAAGGCACATCTTCGACAAGAAGTTGAAGTTGTCCTCGAACAACACGACAACCCGCGGCTGATGATCGGCGAGAGCAACAGCGAAATCAGACTCATCCTTGGCCATCATTGCGTCGAAGACCGCAACGTCGTAGCCGCGTTCGCGTAGCACCGACGCCGCGTAGAGAGTGGCCAGCGGCGGATACGGCCGCATCTTGGCCCGCTGCTTGGCGTCGAGGTTCAAGAAATAGGCGTGGGCGAGCAGGACTTCGGACATTAGTTACCGAGATTAGCCCTGTTCTTTCCTAGGCACGACGTTGGTGAGCCGATTCGTACGCACAAACAAGTTGCTGCGCCACAACGGACCAGCTGAGAGCCCCAATCGCGTAAGCGCGCACGAAATCTCTTTGCGTTGATGCCGCTGTGCCGAGCAAGGCAGCGGCCATGTTGACTCCACCGGGCGTAAACATGGCGGCGAGATCACCGACAATGGCCCGATGCGACGGAATCGAGGTTGCGACGGGCACGCAGCCATACGTGATCGCCTCGATCAGTGAGTAGCCAGAACCCTCACGCCAGCTCGTGGACAAGATGATGTCGGAGGCCCGATACACATCGGGCATCTCGACTCTGGATACCGGATCATGCAGATGGACACGCTCGCCGACGGCGCCCAACGCAGCGATTGCATCTCGCACCGGGGACTCAAGCGAGCGGTCCGTCGCCAAGACGTGAAGGTGCGCCGCGGGGAGCGCGACTGCTGCGGCGATCGCAAACGCCGCGATCGCCGCGAGGGGATCCTTTGATTCGATGAGGCGACCGACCCAGAGCACCACGGGTGAGCCATTGAGGTCTGGCCGAACAGCGTTTACGCCGTGCGCCGTGGGCAAGGTGTTGGCAGCCTCCAACACCTCGAAGCAGGGTGCGTCGGCGGCGATCATCCCGCGATCGATGAACGGTTGGGCTTGCCCGAATAATGCCCCCGTGAAGAGGTAGCCATCGACATATCGTCTGGCGAGGCGATGCCCGAGCACCGTTCGCAACTTGCCGACAGGCTCGCCATGGTGTTGCAGCACGATGCACGCCATACCGTGCATCGCCCGTCCGAGCCGGATGGTCAACCGTGTGAAGCCAAGACCGTGTACATGCACGATTTCGGGCTGCCAGCGGCGAACGTGGTGGACCAACTCACGGTCGGTGGCGGCAAAATGATACGTCACCCCGTCGCGCTGCACGATCGCAGAGGCGAGTCGCGCACGACAAGCAACCATGACCTCGAGCCCGCCATGTTCACGCAACGCTGAGGCCTGCTGCACTACCGAGGGCCATCCGTCGAGCACGACCTCGGGGGCGAGGTCGGTGACCGGCGGCATCACGATGGCGACGCGCATCGTCACCCTCGCCCCACGATGCGCAGCGCTGCACGGCGTACGCCTCTGACGCCAGTCGGAAAGAGCATCTGATCAAGGACTGCGACACGTTCGCGCGCGGAGGTCGTGAACGATCGCCGCCACTGCAGTGACGTGCGTTGCGATGGGTCCCGAAGTACCTCGGCCGGCGATGTGGCCGACAGCAACTTGCGCGCCATCCGAGGTAGTCGGTCCAGTTCTCGGTTCAACGCGGCGGCGGGCACCACACCGGGCATCACGTGCTCGACCAACCAGAGTGCCGGGGCGGTGAGCCTGGGGTCCGTGGTGCCCATCAGCACATTCACCCGATTCCAATCAAGCGGTCTCTGCGAACACCACCACACATCGACCACGTTGACGGCACGGACCTCAGCACGCACGACCGTGGATGCCAGGTGCCCGAGTACATGAGTGGTCAGGGCCTCATGATCGAAGACTGTCGATTCGACCGCGAATCCGCGGGCGGTATATCCGTGCAAGAACTCGGTCCAACCAGGGTGCAACTCGACGCGGCCATTGTGCCCGACCGACTCACCATCGGTTCGACCCACGCCACCGTCCCCCCACGCAAAAAAGGCGTCCTCGGAATCGGTGGACCCGACCGGC
>JAYTWP010000191.1:0-2935 GCA_043743395.1 Actinomycetota bacterium
CTCAACGTCATTCTTCCCTACGGGATTGCCTTCAAGATCATCGCCGTCGCCGGCATTATGACCCTTCCCGCTTGCTGTTGGGCGTTCGGGCGCTTGGCCCGTTTCGTGTTCCCGATCCCGGAATTGTTTGCTCTCGGCGGATTGGTGTTTCTTCTCGACGAGAGCTTCAGCATCTATGGCGGCAACGTCAAGAGCACGATGGCGGGTGAATTCTCCTTCAGCATCGCGCTGTCGTTCGCAGTGCTCGGTCTTGGTCTGTTCGCGCGCGGACTCGAAACCGGCAAACTCCGGGGAAGAACGGCGGTGGTGTTAGCCCTTGCGGTGTTGTGTCACGGCATCGTCGCGATATTTGTCGTTGTCGGGGCGTCGCTGATGTGGTTGATCTGGCTCGACAAGCAACGGCTGATCTACGGAATCACGGTGTTGCTACCTGCGGCATTGTTGACTGCGTTCTGGATCATCCCGTTCGGGATCGGCACTGCATACATGACCGACATGAAGTACGGAAAGCGCCCCGAGGGTGCAAACGATTCCTACTGGAAGATGTTCTTCAACCTCGACGTCACCTTCGACCGAATCATCTTCGTGCTCGCAGCCATCGGACTCGTCGCTTCTGTTGTGCGCCGACAGCGTACGGGAACATGGTTGGGCGTGTGCCTGATCGCGCTGGCCATCTTGACCCGCCTCGCAGAGCATTCCCTACCGTTCATCGGGCTGCTGTGGAATCCGCGGGTGCTGCCGTTCATCTACCTCTTGCGGTACCTCTTGATGATGGTCGGCATCGTCGAGGTCGCACGCGGAGTGATCACCCTCTTCAACCACGCGCAGATCGGACGCGAGCTGGTTCGCGAACGTCTTGCCGGTCACGCCGGTTCGGCCGTCGCGCTGCCGACCGGTCGCTCATACGCGGTGGGCGGTGCAGCCACTGCACTGCTCACACTGGTCGTCATCGGCACCATTTTGTCCGTGGAATTCGAGGTCGACTGGTTGGGCGCCAGCCGTAATAACGGACGATACGCACTTGCCCTTGGGTCCTCGACCGGCGATCATTTGGTCCTCTACCAAAAGCGAGCCACGAACGGACGAGGGTTGTCCGATAGTTGGTCGCGATACAACTTCACCGGTTACGAGTCCAAGAGTGCCTACGGCGAATATCGCGGCGTCGTGCTTGCGATGGATGCGATCGGCAAGGACCCCAAGTTTGGCTGCGGTCGAGCGCTGTGGGAGAACAACGGCGAAAACGGCAAGTACGGAACCACGATGGCACTGATGCTCTTGCCGCATTGGACCGACGGCTGCATCGGCAGCAGCGAGGGGCTGTTCTTCGAAGCTTCGGGCACCACGCCATATCACTTCCTCACGGCCGCGGCGATGTCTGCGAACAGCTCCAACCCCGTGCGAAAGTTGCGCTACGTCGACAACGACGCATCGATAGGGGTTCCGTTCCTGCAGAAGCTCGGGATCAAGTACTACATGGCGTGGACCGAGAAGGCAGTCGCCAAGGCCGAGAACCAGCCGGGTCTCACATTGATCAAAAAGAGCGGCGCGTGGCACATCTACGAAGTCGCCGACAGTGACCTCGTGGTACCTCTTGGCGTCCAACCAGTTGTGGTCAAGCAGCGCCCGGGAGATCAACGCGAGCGTTGGCTCGAGCTGGGATCGAGCTGGTTCCAGAACCCCGACGACTGGGCCGCTACGCCAGCAGCCGATGGTCCAGCGAGTTGGCAACACATCACCACGGCCGTCGACAAGAGTCGCGCCTCGGTGAATCGGGTCGACGTTCTCAAGCCGGTGGAGAAGATCGAACCTGTGGCCCTCAAACCTGTCAAGGTCTCGAACGTGCAGATGGGCAACGAGTCGGTGAGTTTCGACGTCGACCAGATCGGTGTACCAATTCTTGTGAAGGTGAGCTACTTCCCGAACTGGAAGGTCAGCGGCGGGTCTGGCCCCTACCGCGTCGCCCCGAACCTCATGGTCGTGATCCCGAATTCGAAGCACGTAGAACTCACTTTCGCACGCACGTTCAGTGACTACTTTGCCTATGCGTGTGCTCTGTTGGGCGTCATTCTGCTCTTCGTCTTCCGTCGATACGTGCCCATCAGGTACCACGCGGCCGAGCCGCACAGTGCCCCGCCCGCGCCAGAGCCGACTGGGCTGACCTCCGTCGATCTCGACTACGTGGACGAAGCCGCACTGCGCCGATAGCGTGTCACCCTGTCATGTCCACCTCAGAGACCAAGCCCCCATCGAAACTCGACGCCATCATCAAGGCCTATGACATTCGGGGAACGGTGCCTGATCAGCTCGACGCCGAAGTCGCGCATGCGTTAGGCGTTGCCTTTGCCTCGTTCACTGGCGCCGCCCACATCGTCGTGGCGCAGGACATGCGCCCGAGCGGCCCAGAACTCGTCGAGGCGTTTGCCCAAGGTGTGATGGAGCAGGGCATCGATGTTGTATTGCTCGGGCTTGCCTCGACCGACCTGTTGTACTTCGCTGCGGGTCGCCTCGACGCGCCAGGCGCGATGTTTACGGCGTCTCACAACCCGGCGCAATACAACGGTGTCAAGTTGTGCCTGTCGGGTGCACGGCCCGTCGGCGTCGATACCGGACTCGCCGAGATTCACAAGGTTGCCCAGGCTGTGCTCGATGGTCACGGCCCGCTGGCCGCACCTCGACCTGGCAGAGCCACCCATCGCGATCTCATGTCCGCCTTCGTCGATCACGTGGTGTCGTTCATCGATGTTGCACAACTGCGTCCCCTGCGTGTCGTTGCCGATACCGCCAACGGCATGGGCGGGCTTGTGGTGCCTGCGGTCTTCGAGCGTCTGGCGATCATCGATCTCGAGGTGATGTATGGCGAGCTCGACGGCACCTTCCCGAACCATCCCGCCGATCCACTACAGCCTGCAAATCAACGCGACCTCCAGGCGCGGGT
>JAYTWP010000192.1:0-6470 GCA_043743395.1 Actinomycetota bacterium
GGCAAGTTTGGCGGTGACGGCTACAAGGTCTCGGGAGGTCTGCACGGTGTCGGTGTCAGCGTCGTCAATGCCTTAAGCGAGAAGCTCATTGTCGAGGTCGACCGCGACGGAAATCATTATCAGCAGTTGTACGCCAAGGGCGGCAAACCCCAGGGCAAGATGAGCATCGTCGGTGACTCACCGGCACGGGGCCGCAAGACGGGCACGTCCATTTCGTTTTGGCCCGATGCGGGAGTCTTTCAAGCGGAGGGCACTGTGTTCGTGGCGCGGACAGTGCTCGAGCGCCTGCAGACCATGGCCTTTCTCAACAAGGGCCTCGAAATCGTGTTCACAGATCAGCGTGCAGACCACGAGCAGACGGTCACGTATCAGTATCGCGGGGGCATCGTCGACTTCGTCAAGCACCTCAACGTTTCCAAAGAGGCCTTGTTCAGCAAAGTCGCCAACTACGAAGACTCCGATGAAGCCGAAGGTCAGACCCTCGACATTGCGATCCAATGGAACACGGGTTACTACGAAGGTATTCATGGTTACGCAAACGGCATCTCCACGACCGAGGGCGGCATGCACGTCGAGGGCTTCAAGACAGCCCTGACCAGCGTGCTCAACAAGTACGCACGGGCAAAGAATCTGCTGAAGGAAAAAGAAGACAACCTGCTCGGCGAGGACATCCGCGAAGGCATCACCGCGATCGTGTCGGTGAAGTTGCGCGAGCCTCAGTTTGAGGGCCAGACAAAGGCCAAGTTGGGCAATGTGCCGATGCGGTCGTTCGTGCAGAAGGCAACCAACGAGCGACTTGCCGAGTGGCTCGAAGAGAACCCAACCGAAGCGAACCGAATTGTGAAGAAGGCGCTTTCCGCAGCGCAAGCACGTGTTGCAGCGAAGAACGCACGGAACGCGATTCGACGCAAGACGGCACTCGCTGGTGCGGGTATGCCCGACAAGCTCAAGGACTGCACCAGCGGCAACCCCGAGGAGAGCGAACTGTTCATCGTCGAGGGTGACTCCGCCGGCGGCACAGCACTCGACGCGCGCGACCCGCGTACGCAAGCAATCCTGCCCATCCGCGGCAAGATCCTCAACGTCGAGCGAGCGCGGCTCGACAAGATGCTCAAGAACAACGAAGTACAAACACTCATCACCGCAATCGGTGGGGGCGTGGGTGACGAGTTCGACGCCGCCAAGGCCCGGTATCACAAGGTGATTGTGCTTGCCGACGCAGACGTCGATGGCAGCCACATCAGAACCCTGTTACTGACGTTCTTCTTCCGCCAGATGCGGCCAATGGTGGAGGCCGGTTTCGTGTACATCGCACAGCCACCGCTGTTTTCCACCGAGGTTTCCAAAGAAAAGGTGTACCTCAAAGACGATGCCGCAAAGACGCGCTTTCTCGAGGAGCGACCGAACCACAAGAAGGAATTCCAACGTCTCAAGGGTCTCGGCGAAATGGACTGGGAAGAGTTGCGTGGCACCACGATGGCAGCCGAGAGCCGCACCCTGCTCAAGATCACGGTCGAGCAGGCGGCAATCGCTGACGAAATCGTCAGCGTGCTCATGGGCGACGACGTCGAGAGTCGCAAGCACTTCATCCAGACCAACGCTAAAGACGTTCGTTTCCTGGACATCTAAGGAACTCACCAATGTCAGATACTCCCAACACCCCAACTGGTTCCGACGACGACGGCGAAGACACGTCGCTCTCGGTGCAACCCATCTCGTTGCAGGACGAAATGGAGCGCAGCTTCCTCGACTACGCCATGTCGGTAATCATGGCCCGCGCCCTGCCCGATGTCCGTGACGGACTCAAGCCGGTGCACCGGCGCATCATCTGGGACATGGAGGAACAAGGCTTTCGCCCCGATCGTCCATTCGTGAAGTCGGCTCGCGTCAGCGGTGACACCATGGCCAAGTATCACCCTCATGGAGACGGCGCAATTTACGATGCCCTTGTTCGTATGGCTCAGCCGTTCTCGGTGCGACATCCGCTCATCGACTTTCACGGCAACTATGGCTCACCTGACTTTGGTCCCGCCGCGAGCCGCTACACGGAATGCCGCCTGCACCCCCTGGCGATGCAGTTGCTTGCTGACATCGACGAGGAAACCGTCGACATGGTGGCGACCTATGACGGCAGCCGCGAGGAGCCCACGGTGCTGCCGGCTCGGTTCCCGAACCTGCTTGTCAACGGTAGCCAAGGCATTGCCGTTGGCATGGCCACGAATATTCCGCCGCACAACCTCGGCGAGGTGATCGATGCCACGATTCATCTCATCGACAACCCCGAGGCGACATCGGATGATCTCATGCGGTTCGTTCAGGGACCTGACTTTCCGACTGGCGGCGCGATTCTCGGGCGGGCCGGCATCATCGATGCCTACCGAACCGGCAGAGGCAGCGTCAAGATGCGCGCAACCGCGAGCATCGAAGAGACCAAGCGCGGTGGTTTTCACATTGTGGTCACGGAACTTCCGTACCAAACCAGTTGCTCAGCAATCGCTGGACGCATCCAAGAGCTCGTCGATGCAGGTGATCTCGACGGTATCTCCGATGTGAACGATGGCTCATCTGGCGGCAAGACGAACTTGATCATTTCGCTGAAGCGCGACGCCAACGCCAACGTTGTCCTCAACAACTTGTACAAGCTCACCCAATTGCAGACCAGCTTTGGTGTCAACATGGTTGCTCTCGTCGATGGTGTTCCACGCACATTGAATCTGGCGTCCGCGCTGCACGGCTACATCAGTCACCAAGTTGAAGTCATCACGCGTCGCACGGTGTATCGCCTGCGGGTCGCGCGTGAGCGCGAGCACAAGGTCGAAGGCAGGATCAAGGCTCTCAACGTCATCGACGAGATCATTGCGCTCATCCGGGCCAGCGATGATGTCGCTGCCGCACGCGAAGGTCTCATGACGGCTCCGTTTGAGTTCAGTGAGATTCAGGCGCAAGACATTCTCGAGATGCAGCTTCGTCAACTCACTCGTCTCAGTCGTATCGACCTCGAACGCGAACTTGGCGAACTGCAAGAGCGCATCATTGAGCTGCAGTCCATTCTGGATTCGCCTGAGAAGCTGCGCGGTGTGATCAAGTCCGAGATGCTTGCCATCCGCGAGGAGTTCGCAACGCCGCGCAAGTGTGCCATCACGCTCGATTCGGGCGAGATGAGCATCGAGGACCTTGTCGAGGACAGCGAGTTGGTCATCGTCATGACCGAAGCGCAATACGTGAAGGCCGTACCCGCCGGCAGCTTCAAGACACAGGGGCGTGGTGGTCGCGGTGTGAGTGGAGCCAAGCTCAAGTCCGACGATCTCGTTCGACATGTCATCTTCACGACGGCGCATGCGTTTTTGCTGTTCTTCAGCAACCGCGGCAAGGTCTATCGCCTTCGCGCGATGGACATTCCCGAGCGGGAACGAACGGCCAAAGGCATGCCGATCGTGAACCTTCTGCCGTTGCAGGTCGGTGAGACGATCCAGGCGATCATCGACACTCGCGACTTCGCAAGCGAGCGCTACCTGTTCTTCGCCACGAAGAAGGGCACCGTCAAGAAAACCTCGTTCAACGAGTACGACTCAAGTCGCCGTGATGGGTTGATCGCAATCAACCTCCGCGATGACGACGAATTGGTGCGTGTCATCGAGACCAGTGGTACCGATGACATCTTCATGGTGAGTCGTAGCGGCATCACGATCCGGTTCAGCGAAGATGAAGTGCGCCCTATGGGTCGATCAGCGGGCGGTGTCCGCGGCATGAAGATGAAGACCGGTGACGAGGTCGTGAGCGTCGATGTCGCCCGTGATGACACCGCGATCCTGATGATCACAGAGTCCGGATACGGAAAGCGCACTCAGCTTGATCGCTTCAATCGGCAAGGTCGCGGTGGACAAGGCGTCATCGGGATCAAGCTCACTGGTCGCAAGGGCAAGGTGGTCGCGGCCTTCATGGTGGGCCTCGATGACGACATTGTTGCTGTCTCGAGTGGTGGCGTCATGATTCGCATGGGGGTCCGCGACATCAGTTCGCAGGGCCGAGATGCCACCGGAGTCCGAGTCATGAGTCTCGACGATGGGCAAACGGTTGCATCTGTTGCGCCGATCCTCGCGTCCGACGTCGACGAGTAAGCCGATGTCAGCACCGGGCCGGGATCACGGCCAGGCGATCGGCCTCATGCTGGTCGCGACATGTCTCGTCGTGGCGTTGTGTTTTGGCGTTGCGACGGTCTCCGTCGGCGTGGTGCAACAGAATCGCGCCCAGAACGCCGCCGATGCCGCCGCACTCGCAGGCTCGGTGGGCGGTGTTTCGCAAGCAACGAGCGCCGCCGAACGGAATGGCGGCCGCCTCACTCACTTCGTGCTGACGGGTAGCGCAGGTGAACAGACCGTGACGGCGACGGTTGAAATTGCTGGCCACTCAGCGACGGCACGTGCGTCTGATGCCCCCTGATCTCGCCCAATCAGTCAGGGCGGCACCACTGCGGGCGCCTCGTTCTCTAAACTCTCGCACGTGAGCACAAACGATCCCGACAGCGGTCCTGTTGCTGGGGAGCCATTATCGGTTCGTGACGCGCCGACTCGGAAAAAGGCTGTACCGAAACCGAAGCCGAAGGCGACGGCGCCGAAACCGAAGACGGCAGCGATCGATCCGCGCGAGGAAGGCCTGGCGCAGCCGGCCGCACCCCGGGTGGCGAAGCGTCGTTCGACAACAGCGGTCAGCATATTGGTCGAGCCAATCCTGAGGCCGACCCCTGATACCACCGCCGCCGTCGGACCAGTACACCTTCCACCAATTCGAATGCAGCCCGACCCACCAGAACAAGATGCGCAACCCACGCCATCAGCGCGGCCAACTGAATGGGTGCCCACTGTGCATGTTCCGCCTCCGCCACGCGTGGACCCTGTGGAGCCAGAGCCGACCATGCTGCAACCCGCTGTGATCGAGCCGGATATCGCCGTGGTGCCGGTTCGGGAGTCCATCACCGACCCGCAGCCTGATTCTCTGGGCGTCACCGAGGTGCCACTGCCGCTTGTGTCAGATGTACCGGCGCTCCACAAGACCCGTTTCAGTGGCACGGGTCGTCGTCCCCGCCGTCGTGTGCGCCGGGTCACGCGAGTGGTGCGCCATGTCGATCCATGGAGCGTTTTCAAAGTTGCGTTCGTGTTCAGCATGGTGCTGTATGGGGTCTGCCTGACGGCGGGGGTGCTGCTCTGGAATGTCGCCTACACCACTGGCACGATCGACAACCTGCAGAAGTTCTTCGAGTCGTTCGGCTGGACCAGTTTCCGCTTCAAGGGCGGGCAACTCTTCCACAACGCGTGGATCGCCGGCTTATTCGCAGCCTTGGGCCTTACTGGCCTTGCGCTGTTGGCGGCGACGCTGTTCAACCTGATCACAGACCTCGTCGGGGGGATCCGCGTGACGGTGTTGGAAGAAGAAGTTGTCGAGCGCCACCCTTCGACCACGCGACCACTGCTGCGTGCACCAGTCATGAGTGCGACGCCAGTAGAGGCACCGGCTCAGACGGAAGCGGACGCGTCGGGGCCATTGTGGTCGTCCGGCGATTCTGTCGAGCAACCCGGTTGAGGATGACCCGTTCGGCCCGATAACGTGCGGTGCCCGAAGATTCGGGGCTATAGCTCAGTCGGTTAGAGCGCATCCCTGATAAGGATGAGGTCCACAGTTCGATTCTGTGTAGCCCCACGGTGAAAATGCTTCGTCGAGCCATCTTGGCCCTCTCAGCAGCCGGCATTGTTGCCGGCGTGCTTCGCCTGCGTGGCAAAGGTGGGGTGCCCCCTCAACAGGGTGGTTGGCGCGAGCTTCCCGTCGACCCGAAATGAACTCGTCCACGTGATGCAGTCGCGCGGACAACAGACACCGATTGTTGCAGTTGTCGGAGTCGGTGTGACTGGTGCCCGTATCGCCGATCTGCTCAGTGCGTCGGCGCTGCAACCCGGGCCACGCCTCGGGATCGTCGATCTGTCAGACGATGTGGCGGCGAGGGTCGCGCGTGTGGTCTCTGGTGTGGTGATCGATCTGAACGACGTGATGGCGGCCGACCTCGTCGTGTTGTCGCAACCAGCGCCACACGCCGATATCGCACGCCGGCTCGTGTCGAACGGCGTGTCCGTTGTGTCGATGAGCGATGATCTCGATGACGTACGTTCGTTGCTCGAGTTAGACCATCGGGCGCGGACCAACGATGCCACGCTGGTGGTTGGTGCGGCGATGGCCCCGGGGTTGTCGGGTCTGATCGCTCGTCACTTGGCGGTGCAACTACAGCGCGTCGATGAGATTCACGTGGCGATGCATGGCACCGGTGGGCCGGCCTGCGCGCGTCAGCATCATCTCGCACTCGGTGGTACCTCGCTCGGCTATCACGATGGTGAGTGGGTGCAGCGCCCGGCTGGCGCAGGCCGCGAGCTGTGTTGGTTTCCTGAGCCAGTGAATTCCTACGACTGCTATCGGGCCGAGATGCC
>JAYTWP010000193.1:0-4051 GCA_043743395.1 Actinomycetota bacterium
ATCGCCGTGTCAATCAGAAACGTGTCGAACAAACGACGCGGCCAGACGGCGCCGTAGTTGGGGAACCGATCTGACGACGGCCACGCCAATTCACGTTCGATCGTGCCGGCGATCATGCGCAAGCCATCGATGCGGTGCGCGCTGTCGAGAGGAATCTCGAGCTGCTGCAATGCAGCAACGGCGCGGGGCGTGAGCCCATCGCCACACACCTTGTCCCGGCCATGCGGACCCTTCTCGAACACGGTGACCCGCACTCCGGCGCGAGCTGCTTGGATGGCGGCGGCTGCACCTGCTGGCCCAGCGCCGATGACGAGCAGATCGCGTTGATTCACGCGCCAAGCCTGCCAGCGGGAAACGATGTTCACTCAGATGAAATTCACTCAAGCGAAGTCGTTCAGACAAGGGCCAGCTGAGTCAAACCCGTCCCGCGCATGATCTCGCCATAGCGTGCCATCGCCGTCCCATCGGGCTCGTCGTGCAGTCGTTCGGTTGCTCGCACGCCATGGCATCGAAACCCGATGAGCTTCACGTGCATCGCCGGATCGATGTCGAACAGCCATGCACCGGTGCGCCGGAGTACCTCGGCGTCATCGTTGATTCCGGGAAGCAACAACAGCCGCACCTCGGTGAGCTTGCCGATAGACGCGAGCAGATCGATACTGGCCAGGACGTCGTCGTTCGGCTGACCTGTCATCGACAAGTGCGTTTCTGGATCGAGCGCCTTGAGGTCGATCATCGCGCCATCCATCACTGGCGCGAGGGCGTTCCAGACATGCGCAGGAGCGGCACCGTTCGAGTCCACCAGTCGCGTCAACCGGCTCAGCTTTGGGTCGCCAGCGAGCGCCTCGAAGAACGACCGGACGAAGGGTGCCTGCTGCGTGGCTTCGCCTCCCGACACCGTAACCCCGGACAAAAATGGGGCAGGCCCGCGAACCTGATGCACGAGTTCGGCCACGGTCATCGGGCGAGCCTTTGGCGTCGAGTCGTACGGGCACCACGAGATGCAATGATCACTCCCCACGCACACGTTGGCATCCCACGTGACGGTTCCCATGTCGCTGAGTTTGAGCGCCCCGACCTCGCACACCTCCACGCACTCGCCACAGTTGTTGCAGACGCTGATGGTGTAGGGGTTATGGCACGCAATGCAGTTGAAATTGCAACCTTGCATGAACACCACGAATCGATTTCCTGGCCCGTCGACGCACGAGAAGCGAATGACATCGCTGACGAGTCCACTTTCATTCATGGCGTGAGCGCGGCGGGCGCTGCCGCACGCTCGTTGCTCACCACCCTCTTCGGCGCGCGCTGGGTGACGTGGGTCTGTGCTTCGGCGCCGGCGCCAAGAAATGCGCTCGAGTGTCGATTCCCTTTCGCAATGTCCTCGATGTCGCGCTTGCGTACGAGGTAGCCCGTGATTCTGACGAACCCGTTGGAGTCAAGGTTGAACGTGAAATCGCGCATGCCCTCGCGAAAGGCACCACGGATGATGTCGACGACGGCCAGCGGATTGCGTCGGGCCGTGTCGTCGAAGTGGACGATGTCGCTCACACCCGCGTCGAACAAGTAGTGGTGCGGTGCCACTGTTCGGATGTGCTGGTACAGGTCCGGTTCGGTACCCACGGGAATTCGTGTGCCGGCGGTGACCCCGACATCGCTGTCGATGCCCGACTGCGAATGCAGGAATGCATGGCCGCCGTTGCCGACGCAATACGGAAGCGGTCGGCCCGCGACCAGCGTGGCGATCTCGGCAGTGATTCGGTAAGACAGGTCGTTGGCGGCCTGATCATGACCGTAGGCCCCGGTGAGGCCCTGCATCTCCATCAGCTGGTTCACGGCTTCGGCCAACCCGAAGATGCCAAACATCGCGGAGAACTTGTCGAGCGAGATGAGTCCCTCGTCCACCAGCCACAGGTGCTCGTAGAAACGAGCCTGCTCAACAAGGTGACGAATGCGCACCTCCATCAGCTCGGCGGTCAGTTCGACATAGCGAGCCAACGTGTCGTCGAAGAACGCCTCAATGTCTCCGTTGTGCTGTCGCACCAGTTCGGCAAGGTTGAGTCGAACGAGCGTGTGCGACCCGCCACCGATCGGGAGCGAGTTGTAACAACTGACCGCCGCGTACTGTTCGCCAAGGTCATCAACCATCATGTCGTGGTTCACGAAATGGGGTTTTCCGCACTCGAAAACAGTGTGTACGGCGTCGAGCAGCAGTTCGTCGGGCGTGTACTCCGGATGCACTTTGAGGGTGATGTTCGGTACGACCTGCAGCAATTCGCGCTCGAGGCGCAGCACCGCGCGCGTGAAGAGCGAGTCGTGGGGGCCGAGGTCGGTATGCACGAAGGCGTCGGGTAACACACGGTCGAGCGCCCGCCAAAACGGCCGCAAGGCCGCCACGAGTTCGTCGACGCTCATCCCCACGGTGAACGGGGCGAGCACCTTGTCGAGATCGCCGAGGTACACGGGGTATCCGGTAATCGAGGGCACCTGCGTGTACATCGAGATAAGAAACCACAACGCTTCGTTCAGATCCGTCGGTGCCGGCAGTTCCAGAAAACTCGAGCCACGCTCGACAGCGCGCTGATAGTCCGGCAAGAGATAGCGCGCTCGATACGGAGCGTGACCCTCGAACATGTCGCAGATGATTCGCTTGTCGAGCGCTGCGCTGCAGGCGTCGCTGACCCGGGGAGCCTCCAACGACTCCTCGGCAAGGTTGGCCAGCCGAGCGACCCGCTGGTGGTAGGTGAGAGTGCGATCGCCAACCAGTTCACGTGCCAGACTTCGCATTTCGGTCATTTCCATTGGACCGCTCCCTGTTTGACGATCTGCAGGACCGTTCGTTGCTGGGTTCAGTTTGCAGCGGTCGTCCCAGGCACAACAGGGCCAAAAGTCACTAACTCGGACCTTTCTACCCCTGACCTGTCAAGATTTGTCGACCAGTCCGCGCTTGAGTGGTTCGGACCACAGCGTGGTCGCAGCAATGACGATGAGCATGACGATCCAACCAGCGGCAGGGAACGGACGCATCTGCAACAGATGGGCGAGCGGGTGAAAGTAGACGCTGCCGACGGTGATCCCGACGATCGCCACCAGGGCGCCGATCAACTCACGGGTGGGCCGTAGCCCGGTTCGCCAGAGCGGAGCCTGAGGCGAGCGTTCGACTACAAGCAGGAACGCTTGGCTCGCCAACAGCATCGCAAAGCCCAGGGCTCGCGCTTGCTCGGCGCTCCACCCGCGGGCCAACGCACCGAGGTACAGGCCGAGGATGCCGACGGCGAGAGCCATGCCAACGGCGTATGGGCGCCAAAGTGCCGTAAACCCGAGGCCGCTGCTCGCCGGTATGGGCGCACGGGTCATCACATTCGGATCGGCCGGGTCGGCCTGAAACACCAACGAGACCACTGGGTGCAACAGAAGTTCGAGCATGATGAGATGCACCGGCAGCAACAACAACGGTTTGCCCACCAAAGGAACGACGAGGGCAGTGATGAGCAGCGGCGCGTGGAACGCAATGAGATACCCGAACGCGCGCGCCAAGTTGTCATAAATGCGTCGACCATTGCGCACTGCCGACACGATCGTGGCGAAGTTGTCATCGAGCAACACGATCGTCGCTGCCTCGCGAGCGACCTCAGTACCGCGTTTACCCATCGCGACGCCGATGTCGGCAGCCCGCAGTGCCGGGGCGTCGTTCGTACCATCGCCGGTCATCGCCACAACCTCACCCTGGCGACGGAGTGACACCACAAGTCGATGCTTGTGTTCCGGGCGCGTACGCGCGAACACATTCGCCGTGGCGGCAAGCGCATCGAACTCTGTTTCCGTCGCAGTATCGAGTTCGTCGCCGGTTGCGATGAGGTCGCCATCGATGCCTTCGTGCGGAAGCCGCAAGCCTTCTGCTACTGCGTGAGCAGTCGCAGGGTGATCACCTGTCATCATGATCACCCGAATGCCCGCCGTCCGGCACTGCTCAAGCGCTTCGGCTACGCCATCACGCACGGGGTCGCTGAACGCGATCAGTCCGGCGTACATGAGACTCGACTCGTCACCC
>JAYTWP010000194.1:0-3553 GCA_043743395.1 Actinomycetota bacterium
ACCGACCCCGACCGCTATGCCCCAGCGCGCAGCGTTGTCGTCGCTGCAGCCGATGACACGTCAGCCGATGACCCCGTTGCAGCCGATGAACCTGCAGCAGTTGACGCCATACCCGAACACGTCATCGGGTACCACCGGTCAGGTGCCTCACACGATCTCGCGGCTCTCGAAGCCCAATGACCCGGATCTCTCGTCGATCCCGGTTCCCGAAGAGGTTGCTGCGGCCGTGCGGCGAGCGATCGAGGCGATCGAAAGCGCCATGCACGAGCCGACTGCCCCGTCGGTCAGCTTTGGTCCGATGCACGTAACGGCGCCAGGTCAGGCCGCGTTGGCCAACGGTCAGGTTCATGATTCATCGGCAACAGTTTCCCCCGCCGACACCCATGCAGATCACCACCTGAATGGACACGGCCATCAGGGTGAGGTGAGTGCGCAGCACGTTGCCCAGCCGACTGGTGCCAAGACCGACCCGATTTTGGCCTTCGGTGAACTCAGCTCTGACGGAGCGGTCTACCCGCTGCCGGTGCTGCCGCCGTTGGCGCCTCGCGGAAAGCGGGCACCAGTGAGTGAGCAGCGCAGGGGTGCCCTACGGCGTCTCATCGCTGGAGTTCGCCGCCGCTGACGTCGTACTGTCTCGGCGGCGCATCGCGAAGAAGGTCTTCAGGACTGTGCCGCACTCGAGCGCCATCACGCCGGACGTGACGTCGCAGCGATGATTGAGTCGTGCATCATCGAGCACGTTGTAGAGGCTTCCGCCAGCGCCGGTCTTTGGATCGGTGGCCCCGTACACAAGGCGCGTGAGTCGTGAATTCACTGCTGCTCCGGCGCACATCGTGCATGGTTCGAGCGTGACATACAGCGTGCAGTTCTCGAGCCGCCAATGACCCACGTATTCCGATGCGTCCCGAAGGGCAAGCACTTCGGCATGTGCGGTGGGATCGCCGGTGAGCTCACGTTCGTTGTGCCGAGCCGCGATCACAATGCCGTAGCGAACAACGACGGCACCGACCGGGACATCGTGATGCCCGAGCGCGAGCAACGCCTGCTGAAGGGCATGGCCCATTGCAGCAGCATCATCGGAGACCAACTGGCCCAACATGGCGGAGGGTGTGGGATTTGAACCCACGGAGGGTTGCCCCTCACACGCTTTCCAGGCGTGCCGATTCGGCCGCTCTCGCAACCCTCCGTGCCGGCGTATTCGCCGAACAGGTGTGAGCAGGGTACAGCCGAGCTAACCTGACCACACCGTTCGATACCCGTTGGGTGAGGTGGCGGTCGGGTCCTGTGCAACAGCCGTCCGGGAACCAGGTCAGGACCGGAAGGTAGCAGCCTTCAACGGTACCGACTGTGTGCCGCAGGTAACCTGGCCGCCACTTCACTCAACGGGTGTCTGCGTCTTTCGGGCCGCGAGCTTCTGTGCCCGTGACACCAACTGTGGCGCTCCGAGCTGTTCGGCGAGCGCCTCGAAACCCTCGAGTGGACCGCGCCAACGCCAGTCGTTCACCGTGCCCACGTCGATGTCGGTCACGACCGTTGCGATTCGTCGGAACAACAAGGCCAACTCCAGGTTCGACTGCAACGATGCGGCGAGCTTCTCGGCGCCTCGAATGGCAGGCAGGCCCCAGTCGGCCGCCGACGCGGGTATTGCGTCGAGTGTTCCGAAACGGGCCAGCAACGCACTTGCGCTTTTGGCGCCCCAGCCAGCGAGACCAGGAAAGCCATCCGCTGAATCGCCGACGAGCGCGAGGTAATCCGCAATGGACGAGGGTGAAATTCCAAACTTGGCCACCACACCCGCTTCGTCGATGATCTCATCCTTGCGCCGGTCGAATTGCACGACGCGCGTGCCACGTACGCACTGGCCGAGGTCTTTGTCTGGTGTGACGATGAGTACTTGTTCGACCCGTGTGTCGGCATCGGCCACGGCCGCCGCCGCCGCCAAGGCGTCATCGGCTTCGTACTGCACCATCGCCCACGTCGTGATCCCCATCTCCACCAACGCCGATTCCATCAGTGGGATCTGGGTGAGCAGTTCCTCGGGCATACCCGCGCTGGTCTTGTAGCCAGCCCACAGGTCGTTGCGAAAGCTTTCGATGATGTGGTCACTGGCGACGCCGATGTGAGTAGCGCCCTTTGCGAGTAGCTGCAGCGTGGAGGTGAGGACTCCGATGGTGGCTGCATTCGGTGGTGGCTCGCTATGCCGGTTGGCTTGGCCGAAGTGCTGGCGAAACAGCTCGTAGGTACCGTCAATGAGGTGGACGTCCATGGTGCTCCCGTTTGTCTCCTCACGATGCTGACCGGTGGAGACCTCGGAAACGATATTACGACACCGTCAGGCTGCAACGAGCGCTGCGTGCGCGGCGAGGCCGTCGACAATCTGCACAATGAACTTCTCGAGTTGGTTGCGGTACAGGGCACCCGCCAGTGGGATCTTGGCGCCAAAGGTCGACCGCCACGTGATCTCGCTGCCAGTGGCCGTCGGCCGCACACGGACGTCGGCGCGGTAGTCGCGCAACGCCAGTCCCGAAAGCAGTACGTAGGCGAAATGGTGAGGTGTCTCACTGGCCACTACACGTTCGCGGCTTGTGATACGCCCGGTGCAGAGCCGGCGCACCTCGCCAACGCCGCCCGAACCGTGGGGTGATGGGGTCTCGATCGCGCTGGCGCTGATTGGTGACCAGGTGGGCCAACGGGTTGGTTCCGAAAGGAGGGCGAAGATGGCGTTTGGCGTGGCGGTGCTTGTTCGGCTGACCTCGATGGTCTGCAATGACATGTTGGCTCCTGTTGTGTAGATCGTGTTGAGGAAGTTTGATGTACCAATTGGTTCACTTATTACTGTTGTACCATGTGGTACATGAAGAGCGCAACAGAAAGTCCCGCTGGCGATCAAGAATCTGCCCGTGCGCCGACTACGTCTCGCGATCGTTTGATCCTTGAAGCAGTGGAGTTCGTCGCCCAGAACGGCTTCGCCGATGTCAGCCTGCGCGAACTGGCGAACGCGCTGGGGACGAGTCACCGCATGCTCATTTATCATTTCGGCTCGAAAGAGGCGCTGTTCGTCGAAGTCATCCGAGAGTTCGAGGCCGCGCAACGCCGCCAGATCACCGCGCTGGTCGCCAACACCACCGAACCCGCAGCGGTCGTACAGCGTCGTATCTGGCAACAGGTCTCCGCCCCAGAATCCCTAGCGCAGGTTCGTCTGTTCTTCATGGTGTGTGGGAAGGCGCTCGATGCAGGGCCCGAGGCGGCTGAGGTCTTGAGCAAGATCGTCGGCGATTGGGTCGAGCCGCTGCTGAGTATCGATCAGCGCCAGCGCGGTGTCAGCCGCGCAGACTCAAAGGCCGATCTTCGTGTCGGTATCGCCGTCATGCGCGGGTTGTTGCTGGATCTGCTCGCCACGGGCGATCGCCGCGGAGTCAACCGCGCGTTCGAGCGGTTCGTGCAGCGTGCTACGTAGTGAGACCGAGCACCTCGACCGCCAATTGCGTCAGCACGTTGTGGAAGAACTCGTCGAGATCGGTGATCACGTTCTTGAGATGGACCGGCACCGGTG
>JAYTWP010000195.1:0-2273 GCA_043743395.1 Actinomycetota bacterium
TACGGGGGATGGCCGAAGCCCGAGTCCGTGACCGGACCTGTCGACCTCGTGCACGCCACCACCCTCATTCCGTGCCCAACCCGGTATCCGCTCGTGGTCACCTTGCACGACCTTGCATTTCTGCACAATCCCCACCAATTCACACGCCATGGCGTGCGCATCTTCAAACGCAGTCTTGACCTCACGAAGCGTCATGCCGACCTCGTTTTGTGCTGCTCTCAAGCAACGATGGACGATTGCGTGGTTGCCGGTATTGCCGCCACTCGCCTGCGTCACGTTCCTCTTGGAGTCGACATCGAGCATGCGACTCCTGCGGATGTCGCCCGCGTTCGCGCGTTGTACCGGCTACCCGAGCGTTACTTGCTTTTCGTCGGCACCGTCGAGCCGCGTAAGAACTTACGCGGTCTTGCTCAAGCCGTCGAGCTGCTCGACGATCCGATTCCGCTCGTGGTGGCCGGGTCCGACGGTTGGGGCGACGCCGGCAACGATGTCGATGGCGATGTATCGTTCCTCGGCTATGTGCCCAACGACGATCTGTGGGCCTTGTACGCCGGTGCGGTGGTGTTTTGCTATCCCAGCAGTCTCGAGGGCTACGGGCTGCCCGTGCTCGAGGCGATGGCACAGGGCACGCCGGTGGTCACCAGTATCGATACGGCCACGGAAGAAGCAGCAGGGGGCGCCGCCGTCCTCGTCGATCCAACCGACGTGGCCGACATTGCTCGCGGTATCGCCGAAGCCGTCTCGCGCCACGACGAGTTGGCATTGCTTGGCCGCGAGCGTGCGTCGCTGGCCACATGGAAACACACCGCCGAACTCACCGCCGCTGCGTATCGCGAGCTTGCGTAGGCTGCGATCGTGACCGCTGACGGAGCGACGATCGCCGACCGCGCGACGACTTCTGTCCGGGTTGCCGTGAACCTGTTGTTCTGCGTGCCGTCAAAGGTGGGTGGCAGCGAGGAATACCTCGCCCGCCAAATGCTCGGGCTCGCGGAGCTCAAGGCGGCCGTCGTGGCGACCCTGTACGTGCTCCCCGGCTTTGCCGAGGCTCATCCCGAGCTCGCCGCGGCGTTCGATCTGGTCGTTGCACCAATCGACGGCACCAATCGCGTTCGTCGCGTCATCGTCGAGCATCGCTGGTTGGCCAAACGCACTCGAACGAGTCAGCTCGTGCACCATGGTGGTGGAACCATTCCTTCGCACGGCAAACGGCCGACGGTGCTCACCATTCACGACCTGCAGTACCTCACCTACCCGCAGTACTTCGGCTGGCCCAAGCGCACCTACCTCAATTGGGTGATGCCTCGTTCCGCGCAGCGAGCCGACGTCATTGCTGTTCCGACGGAATACGTGCGCCAAACCGTTCTCGCTGCGTATGCGGTGCCAGCGCATCGCGTCGTCGTCGTTCCACATGGCATCGAGCCGACCATCGGCGAAGCGGCCACGGACGAGGCCACATTACGCACTGCGTACAACCTGGGAAATGGTCCAGTCGTGGTGCTGCCGGCGGTGACTCATCCTCACAAGGGCCACCTCTTCTTGCTCCGTCTGATGGCCGAGCGCTGGTCCGATCCGGACTTACGACTCGTGCTGATCGGCGGCATCGGCGCCGCAGACGATGCAGTGTCGGCGGCGATCAAGCGTCTTGGTCTCGGCGCCCGAGTCGTACGCGCCGGTCGGGTCTCAGTTGCCGACCGAGACGGCCTGATCAAGATGGCCACGGCGATGGTGTTCCCCAGCGAATATGAGGGCTTCGGTGCGCCCGTCGTCGAGGCGATGGCGCTCGGCACACCGGTGATCTGTAGCGATCGGACTTGCCTTCCGGAGGTGGCCGATGATGCCGCGCTTGTGCTGCCGCTCGAGCTCGACGCGTGGGCGACAGCACTCGAGGTGGTCGGGTCGCGACGGGACGACATGGTGCAGGCCGGGCTGGCTCGCGCAACACAATTCACCTCTGCGATCTCCGCTCAGGCGTTGCTTGCCGCCTATCGTTTGGCGCTCGGATGAGCCAGCCGATGCGCTCTACGCGACCGTTACGCCTTGCCGTGCTCTGCCCGCATTTCGAACCCGACACCGCGCCAACTGGCGCGGTGATGACGCGAATCGTGCACGAACTCGCCGAGATGGGCCATGAGATACACGTGATCACTGCGCTGCCGTGGTACCGCAACCACGCGATCGAATCCGAATGGTCGGGCCGCTGGATTCATCGCGAGGACACGCCGTGGGGGTCCGTGACCCGAGTCCATCCGTTCCCCGGTTCCGACAAGGCACAT
>JAYTWP010000196.1:0-3740 GCA_043743395.1 Actinomycetota bacterium
CAGGTGGGTGGGCAGATGGCGGCAACGATCCAGGACTTCGTCCCGAACATGAACATCATGCCTTTCGGAATGTGTACGACACCCTCGAACCCCCAGGTCGCAGCCGCGACGTCTGCGGCCTTGGGCGTGCTGACGCCGCAACCGTGTTTGCCCGTCACCGTTGCGCCGTGGGTGCCTGGGTCCCCAACGGTGATGATCAATGGCGCCCCTGCGCTCACGGCCCAATCCACCTGTCAGTGCGCATGGGGAGGCGTGATCACCATCGTCAGTCCCGGACAAATGCAGACGCAAACGGCCTGACTCAAGTATCTGGCAAGGTCGATGGACAGAGCTTCAGAACGCGCGCTACGGTGCCTTTCCTTGAGTGCGCAGTGGTGAAGGGACGGCGATGCCTGGCTCGCCCAGATCGAGAGGCTCTGGCGGGCGGTCGGTCGGGACCTTTTCGCGCCAGCGCGTCGATGCGTTAGTCGATCAACTCTGGAATTATCGCCTCGCGCTCGTTGTCGCCCCAGCTGGCTCCGGCAAGTCGACAGCCCTGTTGCACTTCACCGCCCGCGCCGAGCACGTGGCATCCTGTTCGGCTGAGGCTCTCGAACTCTCGCCCGACGGTTGCCTTCCCCAGATTGCGCGTTTGGTCGGCGAAGCGATCGGCATTGTTCTCGATGGGGCCTCAGCCAAAACTCTGGCAGCAGGCATCGATATGTGGACGGGCGACCAGGTGGCATTGGTCATCGACGACCTCCACGTCATCGCCTCCACCCTCGCCGAGTCCGAACTCGGTCGGCTCATCGATCAGCAGCCGACCAAGCTGGTGATCGTCGCGGGCACGCGTAGCTATCCCGAATTTGACCTCAGCCGTCTGCGTCTTGCCGACGAATTGCTCGAGATCACGGCCGACGATCTGCGCTTTCGCACGTGGGAAGCCGATCGCTTGTTCCGCGATCACTACGACATGATTCTCGGTCCGGCCGACGTTGCGATGTTGATCACACGCACCGAAGGATGGGCGGCGGGTTTACAGCTGTACAACCTCGCAGCCCGGGATCAACCTCTCGATGCTCGCCGACGTTTGATCGGCGAGCTCAGCGCCACGCGGGTCGGGCGCGATTACCTCACCCACAACGTGTTGTCCAGTATGCCCGAGGACCTGCGCGCATTCCTCGTCGCAACCTCAGCGTTACCAGTGCTCACCGGCGATCTGTGTAATCGGGTCACTGGCCGAAGCGACTCTGCAGCTGTGCTCGAACATCTCGAACACATCCAACTCTTCACGATCGCGATCGATCAGAGCGGGACGTTCCGGTATCACGAAGTGCTCCGGGCCTACCTCGACGCGTTACTGCAACAGCAGCGAGGTAGTGCGGGCGCGGCGGCGCACCATCGGCGTGTCGGCGAGCTGCTCGAGGCCGAAGACAGAATTGGCGAGGCACTCCACGCCTACAGCCGCGCTGGTCATTGGGCAGCTGTCAATCGTCTCGTCGTCGACCGTGTCGTGCATCCCTCACTGCCAGCGCCCGTCACCGGCAACGGATGGATCGAGCTCGTCCCGACACCGATCGTCGACACCGATCCGTATCTTCTGTTGGCTCGCGCGCGCGAGCGTGCCCTGAATGGGCGCATCGGGGCCGCGTTGCGTGACTACGACCGCGCCGCCGCAGACGCCATGATCGACACGCTCGCCCAAACGTGCGAGTACGAGCGCTCTGTGCTCAGTGGCTGGGCAGACCCCGCCACAGCGAGTCCGGCTGGCTGGCTGGGTGATCTCCGCAGAGTTACCCAGACGCCCCAGGCCGACATCGCGAGACTCGCGTGGACCTTGGCAGGCCCCGTCGACAGCATCGACCCCGGCGACCTACGCGCGTTGCTGTGTCGCGGCATCTCATTGCTGATCGTGGACAAACCCGAAGCCGCCGGTTACGTACTGTCGGAGGTACTGCGCCACCCACTTGCCGACAGCCGGGCCGCGGCGATGGCCGAGTTTGCCCTTGTTGTTGCTGATGGCTTGCGTGCTGTGCACCATGGCGGCAAACCAATCCCGCCGTCTCGCATCGAGAACGTTGCCTCCGTTGTCGAACGGTGTGGGCTTGGGTGGCTCGCCCGACTCACGCGTGCCTCACTTGCTCTGTCTTCGCAAGCCGACGGATGCGAGGCAGCCCGTGCGGTACGCGACGACTGCGAACGCGACCTCGACCAGTGGGGTGCGGCCCTGGCTGCGTTGTTCGAGTCCTTCGGCACCCTTCTGCGCGCAGAAGACGCCACTCGAAGCTTCGACGACGCGGCGCGCGCATTCGCCGAACTCGGTGCTACGGCGATGGTCGCCCTGATCGGCCAAGTGCGTGCCTCCGAGGTGCGGGCACGCGAGCACGTCGACCGTCCGCCTGCAATTCCAGTGACGTCGGTGTCCAGCGTGCCTGAGTCCAGCAAGCCGACTGCCTCGATGCGGGTGTACTGCTTCGACGCTTTCGAACTCGTGATCGACAATGCGCCCGTCGATCTCTCTACGGTTCGTCCACGTGCATTGTCGGTGTTGCGACTTCTCGCACTGCATGCTGGCCGGTTTGTGCATCGTGAGGTCCTGATGGAAGCTCTCTGGCCCGGAGTCGACCCGAATGCAGCCCTGCACAGTTTGCAGGTTGCAGTGTCGTCCTTGCGCAAGGTGTTGCCCGACCGTGCTGTACCGACAATTGTGCGTCAAGGCGACGCGTACCGACTCGAGCTCAGCCCCGATGCATTCTCCGACGTGCGCATCTTGCAGACCCGGTTGACTGCTGCCGCAGCGGCCATGGCTCAGGGAGACAATCGCCGCGCGTTCGACGAAGCCAGCTGTGCCGTCGAGGCCTATCGTGGCGACCTGTTGCTCGAAGAAGGGCCGGCGGATTGGGTGGTCGGTCATCGCGATGTGATGAGGTTGGAGTTGGTGCGTGCATGCGCGATCGCTGGCGAGGCAGCCCTGAAACTCGACCTTGCCAGTGAGGCAACCCGCCTCGCCGAGCGAGGTCTCAGCGTCGACCGCTATGCAGATCCGCTCTGGCGCATCTTGGTCGACTCACTCGAACAGTCGCACGACACAGCATCGGCCGAACGCGTGCGGCGCGCATGGCAAGAGATGATGCACGACCTCGGCGTGGCCTGAAGACAATCAGAACGCTGGTTCGCGTTGTCCGTTGGCGTAAATGCGGAACGGTCTGCGGATATTGCGAGCGAGGGTGCCGTCCGCTGCACGCTCGCTCACGTCGAAGTCGACCACCATCGATGCGATGCCATCGACGAAGTGTGGCCGACCGAATGCAACCCTCACGTCCAGGTGCTGAGTCGCCTCATTGCCGTCCCAATCGACCCAGCCAACGGCGTTTTCGATGAAGACCAGCTGATGGTCATCGATCTCAACGGCCCGGCCCTGCCAATTGCAGTAGAGGTTGTAGGTCTGTGCCTCCGGTGAGGTTGGAGTGCTCATCTGCATCGGCCAACGCAGGAGATGATCCTCGGACACCACGCTGTCGCGAATGACGGCGATCATGTGCTCGCCCATGCTGATGGGGTAGGCGCAGGCAGCAATCGGCATGCTCGCCTGACCGGCAGGGCCGAACACCACGTACGAGGTATCGGCGATGCGGTTATACGAGTCGCTGATATCTAACTCGATCGCGCGGGCGAGACGACTGATGCCGCTCGTGCCATTGCTCGACGTGGTTGCGTTGATGATGACGTCCTGTCCGGCCGATGCCGCCGAATGATTGGCA
>JAYTWP010000197.1:0-1510 GCA_043743395.1 Actinomycetota bacterium
GGGAAGCACCACGACGCTGTCATGCGCCAACGCCTTGCCCGAGCGCACACAGGTCTGCAACTGATGCGATGGAATGCACTGCGGTCGATGGGCTCTGGCGTGCCGGGGCCTGAGGCGAGCATCGGCAAACTGTTCTGGGGAAGTTGGCACCGCGACCTCGGCGAACTGATGATGGACATCATCGGCGCACCCGCACTCATCGGCGACGGACTTCCCTACGAACTCTCGCTCGAGCAGAAGCTGTTTCTGTTCACGCGCAGCGACACCATCTACGGTGGAAGCAACGAGATTCAACGAAATGTCCTCGGCGAGCGCGTGCTCGGCCTGCCCAAAGAACCCTCCTGAACGGAAACGTCGATGACCGCACCTAGCTATCCCCCAGCGCACGGCCTACTCGTTGGCAAGACTGTGCTCATCACTGCTGCGGCTGGTACGGGTATTGGCTTTGCAACCGCCAAGCGATGCGTCGAGGAAGGTGCAACGGTGGTCATCAGCGACAAGCACGAGCGACGCTGTGCAGAGTCCGCAGCGCAACTGAGCGTGGTCGGCATCCCCTGTGATGTGACAAATGAGGAATCGGTACAAGCACTCATCGACGGCGCGGCTGAACAGCTCGGCGGCATCGATGTGCTCATCAACAACGCTGGCCTCGGCGGCACCGCTGAGCTCCACGAAATGACCGACGCCCAGTGGAGTGTGGTCCTCGACGTCACACTCAACGGCACGTTTCGGTGTATGCGCGCCGGCCTCAATCACATGTATCCACGGGGCACGGGTGTCATCGTCAACAACGCCTCGGTGCTCGGCTGGCGCGCCCAAGCCGGTCAAGCTCATTACGCGGCGGCCAAGGCGGGCGTCATGGCGCTCACCCGATGTGCAGCAATCGAAGCTGGCAGGCGCGGTGTACGGATCAACGCGGTCGCGCCAAGCCTGGCGATGCACCCCTTCCTCGCCAAGGTCACCAGCGACGAACTGCTCGAAGAACTCACCCAGCGCGAAGCATTTGGTCGCTACGCCGAACCGTGGGAGATCGCCAACGTGATGGTCTTTCTGGCCAGTGACTACAGCAGCTACATGACGGGCGAGGTCGTGTCCGTCAGCTCGCAGAGGGCATGACCGATGTCGCCGGCCGCAAATCAGACAGGCAAGCGCCACGAGCCGCTCACCGAGCCCGTTCTCACCGAAGGCTTCTTCGCCGGCGACATTGTCGAGCGTCCGTGGGAGCACCTCGCGTCGTTGCGCGAACTCGGCCCGATGGCATGGAACGAGGTCGGCGGGTACTGGGTGGCGAGCCATCACCGTGAAGTGCAGCAAGCGTCGGTCGACCCGACTCGATTCTGCAGTGGCCAGGGGATCCTCACATTCGAGATCGGCCATCAGTACCCAAGCCCGCCGACGATGATGCATACCGACCCACCCGATCACACCCGGTATCGCACGCTCGTCGCCGGCGCCTTTCGTCCTTCGGCGATGAAGGCCTTGCATCCGCGCATTGTGGGGCACGCGCGGC
>JAYTWP010000198.1:0-2805 GCA_043743395.1 Actinomycetota bacterium
GGCAGAGCGGCTGCCCATTCATCGTTGAAGACCCGATCGATGAACCGTTCATCACGACCGTCGATCTCGCCCTGCGAGAACGGCCACAACTCGATGGTCTCCATCCGCCCCACGAGTGCATCGGGAAGGTTGCGCAGACCCAGCAACCGCGCCGAACCTGTCAGCAGGAACTGTCCGGGCCGTGGATCTGCATCGACCGCAGCCTTGATCGACATCACGAGCTCTGGCGCCCGTTGCACCTCGTCGATGGCGAGTAGACCGTCGTGACGTACAAACCGAGTCGGATCGCTCAGTGCCGCCTGTCGTTCCGTCGCGACGTCAAGACTTCGCGCAGTTGAGTCCGGATACGACCGGAGCACTGCCTTCGCGAGGGTGCTCTTTCCGACCTGGCGGGCACCATTGACCGTGACCACCCGCGTGTCCGCGAGGGCCTCATGCACCATCCGCTCGGCTCGTCGCGGAATGTAGGGAAGGGATGACACGCGCCCATCCTCTCACATCAACGAGCGGTATGTGGGGGAATAGTCGTACTTGTCGTGGGGCACTGGTCAACTAATGGTGGAGGATTAGTCGCCGACGCGAGGCGCGGTAGTCCTCGACGCGCTCTCCCTGCCTGGTCACATGGCCTCTGATCAGCAGCAACGCAGATCGGAGACCGGGGGTTCGATTCCCCCAGCTCCGAAAATGTGATGTCGCGAGACATCTGCAACTCGACGAACGCCTTGAAGGACTCATCGACAGGCGTGCACGAATCTCGGGAAGGGGCCACACCAGGCTGAGAGCCAACGCGTCGAGCATCCGTCGTGCCGCTTTACCCATCACGTCCGACACCACCGAATCCAACTTCACCCCGGCCATCTCCAACGCCTTCTGCACCCGCTGGACCTCACGGGCGCGGTCCTCGATCACCTTCTTGCGATACCGGGTCAGATCACGCAACCTGGCGATCACCGGCGGCGCCACGAACGAGCCGCGCAACAGGCCGCACTCCAACAACTGCGCCAACCACACCGCATCATTCACGTCGGTCTTTCGGCCCGGCAAGTTCTTGACATGATGCGCGTTGACCAACAACAACTCGACACCATCAAGGTCTTCAAGCGCCGCCCACACCGGCGCCAATGCACCCCGGTCGCCTCCATCGCCACGTGCGTCACCCCCTCGGCGGCGAGCCACGCCCGCAGTTCTCGCAGCGTCGCCGTGTAAGTGCGGAACTCGCGCACCTGATGACCAAACAGCCCAAAAGGCGACACAACCATCCTCGGCGTCAAGGATCCCGACGGCACGTATACCTACGACCAGGCCGCCTGCGGCCCATGGCCAGGAGGAGCCGAGAACCAGGCAGGACGACCGTGGGCAGGTTCACCCAACCTCACTCTCGACGGCCAGGCAACACTGATCCGCGTCTACGGGTGAATCCCTCGCCCGGCGACGACCGCCATCGTCACGTTCACGGACGGCACCACCAAACAGATCGATGCCGGACCCGACGGCTATTTCCTCACGCTGATCAACACAGCCCCGGACGCCCATGCAGAGATCACACACATCGAAGCCCGCAGCGACGACGGCACCATCATCGCCGCCGGGAGCCCGCTCGGCTGACCGGCCCGCTCGATCGGCAGCATTGACGTCACCAATGCGATCGACGAGCAAGTCAGCGGTGGCAGATGCTGCCAATTTCGTAGTACGATTCGGGTGTGTGGAGATACACCCCTCGGCCAAACGTCATGGCGTCGACGACGACGAGATCCTGCACGCGATCGCCAACTCGGTCGCCGTCGACGACCTCGGCGAAGACCCCGATCGGTGGCTCGTCATCGGCCCGGACTCCGCCGGCAACCTGCTCGAGATCGTGGTCCTCATCGCGAGCAATTCCGACGAGATCATCATCCACGCCATGCCCATGAGACCGAAGTACCGAAAGCTGCTCGAATCATGACTTCACGACGAACCTCAGGCGGACACGTCATCACAGACGCTGACATCGAAGCGCTCGCCGACGAAGCCGAACGCGGCTACGACCCAGCCGAAATCATCGCCCGCCGCGGCAAGCGCGGACGGCCGACCCTGGGCGGCGCAGGCCCTTCCACAGTCGAATCCGTCCGCCTCGATCCTGAACTCAACGACGAGGTTGCCGAACGGGCAAAACGCGACGGCGTCTCCACGTCAGACGTCATCCGCGAAGCCTTGCGTCGCTACCTCCACGCCAGCTGACCAGAGAGGAGCGTCGTCACAACAACGTCGACGCGAACATGAGGTCGTGGGGAGCCGAACCGAGCGAGCAACGGTGCGCTCGACCGCCCCGACCACGCAGCGGACGCCGCCGAATCCCTGGTTACAGAGGGTCCAACGCACATGCTCGGCGGCATCGGCGAGGGCAGGAAAAGGGCGGACGGGGCGTCAAAAGGGCGTCAAATGCAGGCCATTGCAGGTCACTGGCGGTTACTGGCGGACACTCGAAAATATATCCTGGGCAGGGGCAATAGCCCTTGACCAGGTACGACGCACAGACCCGCAGAGGGGTTCGATTCCCCCCAGCTCCACAAGGCAAAACACCACGTAGATAGCCCTTTCTGAGGTATTCAGGAAGAGCCAATCTACCGGATTTCTACCGCTCCGGGACTTGACAGGGAACTTGACATTGGACGGCAGCACGTCGGTGACCGACGCGGCACGCCGCAACGGGCCAGCCGACAGCCGGTGCACGCGTGGTCGCACAACTCCACCCTGGACAATCGCTTCCCTCACCTCGGCAACGCCGCAAGCAAGGTACGGATCAAGGACCAGTTGGGGCCACTCAAA
>JAYTWP010000199.1:0-4616 GCA_043743395.1 Actinomycetota bacterium
TTCTTGGGAAAAGCGGCGGCCTTCGTGTGTCCTGAAAGGAATGTGAGAGCGGTGTAGAAGACCGCAATCGCGGACCGTGCTGTGCCAGTGATGGAGGTAGGCCCTCCGGGTTCGCCGTGCAGGCGGAGATCCCAAACCGCCGCAGTGTCATGTCGGTCAAGAGCCGGGGTGGGAAGCGACTGCGGGAAAGGCCCGCAAACAGCGGGTCAGGTAGGCGACGAGAAGACGAACGTGAGTGAACCACTGATGACGCATCGAAACGCTTCGTGATGGCATCGAAACCGGGGCCGGAAGGCTGCCCCGGGACAACGCCGCACCCTCCGGGTGGGGTGGTAGCCAGGAGGCAGCCTGCTTGCTGTCCTGGTGGTGCCCGGTGTGAAGGTGGTGTGAGCTCGTCGCAGGCGCTGGCATGGAACAGGAGAACCTGTACGCCTCGGAACCGACGGTCAGGGCATGTCTGCCTGGCCGCGAGAGGGAGGGCCCTGAGCGGCAGAAACCGCGAGGGGCAGAGTACCGCGAGGCACAGGGGCGGACCGGCCCGTAGTAGTGCTGAAGGTCCTGTAATGGGGCTGGAGCGAAGGGGCCGGGCAGTCCAGGTCACCTTGATGTCAACCCTTTGGGGGAGGAACTGATGGGGGGACCGCAGCCGACGGTGAAGTCGTTTGACATCAATAAGCGCCTCGTGTTTGGGGCGTGGGAGAGGGTCCGAGCCAACCAAGGGGCGTCGGGCGTGGACACCGTGAGCATCACCGATTTCGCAGGCGACGAGCAGAACAACCTGTTCAAGCTGTGGAACCGGATGAGTTCGGGCAGCTATCTGCCCGGGCCGGTGCGGGCGGTGGAGATACCGAAAGATCATGGGGCGGGAGTCAGGGTGCTCGGCGTGCCGAACGTTGCCGACCGGGTTGCCCAGACCGCAGCAGCGATGCTGTTGGAGGAGAAGCTGGAGCCGATCTTCCACCCGGACAGCTACGGCTACCGGCCGGGGCGTTCTGCTCTGGACGCGGTAGCCGTGACACGCCGGCGCTGTTGGAGCCAGGACTGGGTTGTTGATCTTGACATCCGGGCCTTCTTCGACAGCGTCCCGCATGATCTCCTCCTCAAAGCGGTCGCTCACCACACCGATGAGCGGTGGGTCCTGCTCTACGTCGCACGGTGGCTCACTGCCCCCATGCGCATGCAGGACGGGACCCTGGCGGCGCGGGAGAGAGGGACCCCACAGGGTTCCCCGATCTCACCCTTGCTGGCCAACCTGTTCATGCACTACGCGTTCGACATGTGGATGGCCCGGAAATGGCCGGGGTGTCCGTTCGAACGTTACGCAGACGACATCGTCGCCCACTGCGACACCGAGGAACAGGCCCAGCAGCTTCGGGCCGACATCGCCGAGCGGCTCGGGACCTTGGGTCTCGAGTTGCATCCCGAGAAGACGAAGGTCGCGTTCTGCAAGGACGCGAACCGGCAGGGGGATGCGGAGCACACCAGCTTCGACTTCCTCGGCTACACCTTCCGGGCACGTCTGGCCAAAGGCCGAAGGGGCTACTTCGCGAGCTTCTCCCCGGCCATCAGCGGCAAGGCGCGCAAAGCGATCGGCCAGAAGATCAGGGCGTGGCATCTCAACCGTCGCAGCGGGACGGACCTCACCAGCATCGCGGAAGACATCAACCCTCAGACGCGCGGCTGGATCGGCTACTACGGAGCCTTCTACCGCTCCGAGCTGTACTCCCTGGCAGCGCGCATCGACGACTACCTGGTCCGATGGGCAATGCACAAGTTCAAACGACTGAGGGGCAAGCCAACAGGGGCATGGGCATGGCTGAACGCTGTCCGGCAGCGGCAGCCACGGCTCTTCGCCCACTGGCATCTGCTCCCACTCACCACAAGCCGGACTGTGGGAGCCGTGTGAGCCGAGAGGTTCACGCACGGTTCTGCGAGAGCCGGGGGCTGCGATGCCCCCGGCTACTCACCTTCGCCCAGGAGTATCGGTAACCTCGATCTACGAGTTTATCGACGGGGAGAAGGCCTATTACCCGATCGTGTTGATGTGCCGGTGGGCGTGCGTGTCACGGTCAGGGTTTTATGAATGGCTTGCCCGGCCGATGTCCGCGACCGCGACTCGGCGGGTGGCGCTCGGCGTGAACGTCGGCGCCGTGTTCGACGCGTCGCGGGGCACGTATGGGTATCGGCGCGTTCACGCGGAGCTCACACGCGCCGGGATCCCGATCGGCCCGGAACTGGTCCGCCGGCTCATGGCAGATCTCGGGCTCGTGGCGTGTCAGCCCAGGCCGTGGCGGACAACCACGATCCCCGGGACCGATCCCGGGCCTGTTGACCTGATCGCCCGCGAGTTCACCGCCGCGAAGCCCGGCGCCCGGTTCGTGGGCGACATCACATACATTCCGACGTGGGAAGGATGGCTGTACCTCGCGACGGCGATCGACTTGCACACGAAAGAAGTCGTCGGGTGGGCGATGGCCGACCACATGCGCACGTCGCTTGTCTGCGACGCGGTCTCGATGGCGAACCGTCACCGACCAATCGTCCCGGGCGCCGTGTTCCATTCCGACCGCGGATGCCAATACACGTCCGGCGAGTTCGCTACGCACCTCGAGTCGTTGAATATGATCGGCTCGATGGGACGCACCGGTGTCTGCTGGGACAACGCGCTCGCCGAATCATTCTTCGCGTCATTGAAGAAAGAACTCGTTCACCGGACCGTGTTCTCCACACGAAAGAAAGCCCGAGACGCTGTTGCAGAATATATTGAAGTGTTCTACAATCGGCGACGTCTCCACTCGGGTCTCGGCTACCGAACCCCGCTAGAAGCATACGAGCAGTATCAAACCCCCGAGGCCGCGTAACCAGGCTGTCCGGAATCACCGAGGCATTCCAGCCAACCGGCGCACCACCGAATCGCGCGGCGTGCCCTCGCCGCCGCAGACCCGGCACCACCGATCCGCCTCGACTCCAACGGCGCGGCACGCGAGCACCGCCCCATCGTCATCGACGCGCTGGCCGACCACCACCAGACCGAGGTCGTCGAGACTCAAGTCAGGGGCATCGAAGGTAACGTCGCGCACGGTCGAGGTCTCCAGGGTGCTGGCGTAGAGAACCTCCATCATGGAAGACCTCGACCACCCCACTGCGTGACCCGCCGACCGATCAACGCGAGCCCGCTACACCCTCAATCGCGAAGAGCCGTCAATGAGCGGGCGTCGCTCACGAACACGAACAACAGCGCCTCAGCGCAAGAGAACCACTGCGAGCCCCGAGGCTTTCGACGCGATGGCTGAACGGCCGCGTTGCCCATCGCGTTGAAGGTGTTCATCGGACCTCGTCGACGAACGGGGCGGCTATGCCCCGGCCGACGAGCTCTGCCTCTCTTCGGGCTGTCACTACTGGTGCGCCGAAGTGCAACCAGCGACCACCGAAGGCCGCTGAGATGAGTGCGAACCATCCCCACCCGACGGCCAATCCACCGATGACATCGGTCAGCCAGTGCACGCCCAACAACACGCGGGACGCGGCAACCGAGATCGCGATCGCCGTCGCGATGCCGGCCAACACGGCTTGCGTGCGTCGGCTACGGCCGCGGCCGACCAGCAGTGCGATGGCGCCGTTTAGCGCAGCGGCTTGTGCGGAGTGGCCGGAAGGGAACGAGTAGCTGGAGAACCCTGTGAGCTGGTCGATCGACGGCCGCGCACGCGACACCACGACCTTCGTCGCGTTGACTATCAAGTTTTGTCCGACGACGGTCATGACCAGGAAGGCGATCACTGCCCGGCGTCGGGTACGTCGTAGTTCGACGGCAGCGATGATCACCAGGATTACGGTGCCCCACATCGTCCCGCCCAGCTGCGACACGACTCGTAGTGCGGTCGTCGAGCTGGCCGACGCGTGATCAGCACCCCATTGCGCGGCGCGCTGGTCGAGTCGCGCGATGCCAGTGTTGGTGCGGATCATCACCGAGATCAGACCGCACGCGGCCGCCATTACCGCGACGCCGACGAACGTCAGCGTGAGCAGCGCGCCCATGACGCTGTTGGGGTCGAGATGGCGTCGTAGCTGGGCCTGGATACCGGGATGCGTTGCGACCTCTTTGGCAACGAATCCGGTTGACAGGGTGGGTTCCGCAGGGTCGGCGCGCGGCCAGCGGAGGGTGCAGAGGATGGCGAGCAAACCTGCGGCGAGGCCGAGCCCGAGGTCGACGATGATGGTCATCGTCGACCGCTCAAGTCGCCGGCAGGTGCGTGCGCCGAGTCGTTACCTGTCGGCTCATGGTTGCTCCAGAGCAAGCGGACCACCTGGACCGCCACGGCGAGTGCCAGGCATCCGAGGATGGCACCCGCGAACACATCTGTCAGGTGGTGCATGCCGCGATATGCCCTTGCGAAGCCGACCAGCGCATCGCGCGACACCGCGAACACCCAGCACACTGTCGACCAGAGCCGACCCCGCGTGTGCCAGCCGACGATCAGCGCGAGACCCCCGTACAACACGAGGGTCGCCGCTGTGTGCCCTGAGGGGAAGCTGTATGTGGAAGGCGTGCTGTTCAGGCGCGGCACGTCAGGTCGGGGTCGCGCTACGACGAATGTCGTGGCGAGAAACGTCGAGAG
>JAYTWP010000200.1:0-5461 GCA_043743395.1 Actinomycetota bacterium
CAACCAACACACCACCACCACCCGAACACCCACCGGATGGCACCACCACCGCCAAAACGGAACCGAAATCGCACCACGCACCAACAACCCACCATGACCCACCGTGGCCGCATCCCAAGTGTCGTTTCGCATTGACTTCGACCGCCTCTCGGCCGCGCAGTTGTTGCGGGTGAGTTCGTCATCGTTCTTCCCACGGAGCGGACCGCGAAGACGCCGTTCGAGGCAGTCAGCAGTGAAGGCCCGCGCGCTTTGGAGGTTGCTGCAATTCCGCTGACCCGTCTCGTCGAAGAGCTCCGCGCTCTACATTTCGATGAGGTTGTGTTCTACTGGCCGAGGCCGAACCGCGACGACGACTTCGAGCAAAAGGCCCTCGACGTGCTCGCGCCCTTGCGCTGACGTCGACAGCGCGGTTGACATAACTCGGGACGAAAGACCCTATTGGCGCCGAGGCGCGCGTGCGACAATCGAGCGACCCGGCCCGTGTTCGACGAGGCCACTCTTGGAGGTTGACGCGAATGAGTCAGACAGAGACACTCACCCCGGCGTCGAAGAACAGAGTCGAGCACTTCGACGTGCTCATCGTGGGCGCCGGCATCTCCGGGGTCGGGGGCGCGTACCACCTCACCCAACAACACCCTGAGAAGACATACGTGGTGCTCGACGCTCTCGAGAGCTTCGGCGGCACGTGGCAGATGCATCACTATCCGGGCATTCGATCAGACAGCGACCTGTACACGTTCGGCTATCGGTTCAAGCCATGGGCCGGTCCGCCGATCGCCACTGCCGAGCAGATCCTCAAGTACATGGGTGAGGTCATCACAGACAACGATCTCGGCGCGCACATCCGTTACCAACACAAGATCACCACGGCGAGTTGGTCGAGCGACACGAGTCTGTGGACCCTCGAGGTCACGCGGGCCGACACGGGTGAAGTGCTGAACTTCACCACGAACTTTCTGTGGATGTGCCAGGGGTATTACCGCCATTCCCAGGGCTACACGCCTGACTGGCCAGGGATGGATCGCTACAAGGGAACGATCGTGCATCCTCAGACCTGGCCGAAGGACCTTGACTACACGGGCAAGAGCGTCGTGGTGATTGGTTCCGGCGCGACAACGGCCACGTTGGTGCCCGCCATCGCCGGCGACTGCGCGCACGTCACGGTGCTGCAACGTTCGCCGACCTATTTCTGGACAGGTCCGAACACCAATGAACTGGCCAACACCCTGCGCGAGATCGACATCGACGAAGCGCTGGTCCACGACATCGTTCGCAAGAAGATCTTGCATGATCAAAAGGTGCTCACGCAGCTGGCGATGGATGAACCCGAGTTCGTGAAACAGGAACTGATCGAAGGTGTTCGCTCGTTCTTGGGTCCCGACTACGACGTCGAGAAGCACTTCACGCCGCGCTACATGCCGTGGCGTCAACGGCTTGCTTTCATCCCCGATGGCGACCTGTTTCAAGGCATCAAAGCGGGCAAGGCAACCGTGGTCACTGATGAGATCGAGACCTTCAACGAGACGGGCATCTTGTTGAAGTCAGGTCAGCAGCTGGATGCAGACATCATTGTGACCGCCACGGGCTTCAACCTCAGCGTGCTCGGCGACATCACGTTCACGAGGGACGGAGACGCAATCGACTTCGCCAAGACCGTCACCTATCGCGGGATGATGTTCACCGGGGTGCCCAACTTGTTATGGGTGTTCGGCTATTTCCGCGCGAGTTGGACCTTGCGTGCCGACCTCATCGGTGACTTCGTGTGCCGTTTGCTGGCCCACATGGATGAACTCGGGGTCAACAGCGTCACGCCAGCCTTGCGTGATATCGATGTCACCGATCCCGTGCTTCCATGGATGGACCCGGAGAACTTCAACCCCGGCTATCTCCAGCGCAGCATGCACCTCCTGCCGAAGCGGCTTGACAAACCCGAATGGCAACACACGCAGGACTACTGGGTCGAAAAAGAATCGCTTCCTGCTGCCGATCTCGACGACGGCTGCCTCATCTACAAATAGCGGTGTTGGGAAGCTCTCGGGGAGCAGTTCAACGCGACGGAAGGCCACCGGCAAACGCCGGACTTGTCGCGTCCGGCGGGATCGCATCGAGTGGCGTCGCGATCTCTGTCACTGTCGGGCCGTGCGCGTCGGCTTCGACCTGCAGCGCACCGAGGTCGAACCCGTAGACCTGTGCTGCGGTGCCGGCGAGGATGGCACGCATCTCGGTTTCGGTGAAGTCGCAGAACGACAGTTGCAGCGACTGCGTGGTGAACGGCCAACTCGCTTCGTGGTGCGGATAATCGCTGCCCCACATGACACGGTCGAGGCCGATCTGGCGGATCGCCGCAGCATCGGTCGGCGATGGGAAGCTCGCGCCGATGTAGCAGTTTCGTGCGAAGTAGGTGCTTGGCCGTTCGGGAAGAACGCTGTCGAGCGCGACCACCAACTCGCCGATGCGGCCCCTGCTCATCTGGTCGTGGAGTGCATCCATCCGGGTGAGCACGTTCGGTACCCATGCGCAGCCTTGCTCGGTGAGCACGAATCGCAACTTCGGGAAACGCTGGAACACACCTGCCATTGTGAGGTGCCACAGCGCTCGATTCGCGAAGAAGCCGGTCTCGAGCACGAACACCACAGTGGATGCATCGTGGCGCCCGTAATTGGGCACGCCGCTGCCACCGGCGTGATGGGTGATCGGCAGTTCGAGGTCTTCGCACAACGCCCAGATCGGGTCGTAGTGACGCGAGTAGAGCGGCTGGATCCACGGTGTGTCTGGCGAAACGCCGGGAAGCAGAATGCCGGCCAGGCCGTGGTCCTTGGCCCAGCTCACATCGAGCAAGGCGGCTTCGAGGTCATTGAGCAGGATCTGGGCCAGGCCGGCGCGTGTGCCGCGTGCCGCTGTGCAGAAGTCGGCCAGCCAGCGATTGTGCGCGCGTAGGCCTGCGAGGCGCAGTTCGAAATCAGCCGGGGCCGGCGCAGGCGCGATCACCGCACCTGTCGGGAAGAACGGGGGAATCGTGTTGGGAAACAGCACCTCGGCAACGACACCATCGGCGTGCAGATCGCTGAGTCGACGATCGCTGTCCCAGTTGCGCGTGCGGCCATCGCTTTGTAGATCGCGGAACGGGTTGCGGTAGCGGGCGCGCCATTTATCGAATTGCTCGAGGTAGGCCTCCTCGAGGTAGTCGCGGTAGTGGTCGGGGCTGCCGCCCGCGTGGCCGTCGGCGGAGATCAACGTGTAACGAGTTGCAGTGTGAATGAGGGCGCCTCCGTGAGCCGATTAGTTGATATAAACAAACAACTTTACTACCATGCGGACATGACGAGCAACCAGAACTTTGCCTCCGTCGAGCAGGCGCTTGAACGCCTCTATCGACTGACGTCCAGCCGGAAGGCGCACAGCCGACAGACGGCCGCGGTCGGCATCGTGGTGGCGCGTGCGGGGTACAACGTGTTGCGCTGCGTGCACGATGCGCGCCAAGTTACATTGGGCGAAATCGCTCAGCGCTGCTCGATGGATCCAGCCGCCGCAGGTCGGCAGGTGCGTTCGCTCGAACAAGATGGCCTGTTGGTACGTTCCGCCGACAGTAGCGATGCGCGTGTCACGAACGTGAGCCTGACGCCACATGGGCGCGACGTCTACCGACGCATCGTGGCGGTACGCACAGGTCACCTGCGCGAGGTGCTGTCGGGTTGGTCGGTGCATGACCGTGCAACGCTCGCGACGTTGCTCGATCGCCTTGTCGACGACCTTCGCTCCGTGCCATTCAGGGCGGCGCCGACGGCCGGAGTGTCTCGGTGAACACTGAGCGGGTGACGACGGAACGACGTATCCCGTACGCCGGCTCGGTGCACGATGAACGCGAGATCGAAGCCGTGGTCGCAGTGTTGCGCGGGGGGCCGTTGGCGCTACGCATCGGCAAGAACGTCAAAGCCATGGAGCAGCGTGTCGCCGAGCTCTTCGCCAAGCGGCGCGGCATCATGGTGAACTCCGGTTCTTCGGCGCTGTACTTGGCGATCGAGGTCCTGCAGCTGCAGCCGGGCACCGAGATCATCACACCGCCCGTCACCTTCTCCACTGATATCGCACCAATGCTCAGAGCGAATTTGGTGCCGGCTTATGTCGATGTCACGGCGGACACATTTCAGATCGATACCAACGCCATCGAGGCGATGATCGGGCCGAACACGGGCGCGATCCTCGCCCCCAACCTCATCGGCAATGCTCCCGATTGGGACGCCATCCGGGCGATTGCCGATCGTCATGGACTGGCAGTGATCGAGGACTCGTGCGACGCGTTGGGTCTCACGCTGCACGGCACACCCACGGGCACCCGCGCCGATATCAGCCTCACCAGCTTTGCTCTGTCGCACATCATCACTGCTGCCGGCACCGGTGGGATGGTGTGCTTCGACGATGACGACTTGGCCGACCGTGCGCTGCTCTTGCGCCGTTGGGGCCGGCGCAGCGAGCTGCAACTGTTCGGCTCGAAGAAGGGTGTCGAGAAGCGCTTCTTTTCTACGATCGACGGTGATCTCGAGTACGACAACATGTTCATCTTCGACGAGGTCGGCTGGAACTTCGAACCGAGCGAACTGTCGGCGGCGTTCGGGTTGGTGCAGCTCGACAAGCTCGCCGACAACCTCGCCAGACGTCAACTCAACTTCGAGATCATCTCGTCGCACTTCGCGCAGTGGCCAGAGTTCTTCACGCTCCCACGACTTACTCCAGGCGTCGAAACTGGCTGGCACATGTTTCCGCTCATCATCAACTCGCCGGCTATACGTCGCGCCGACTTCCAGCAATGGATGGAGGGCAAGGGAGTCGACACGCGCATGGTCTGGACCGGTAATGCGGCTCGCCAACCGGCCTTCAAGCACCGACCCTTCCGTCAGCCCGTCGGGGGTCTGCCCAATGCCGACCGTGTGATGGAGCGGGGCGTCATCCTGCCGAACAACCACGCGCTCGATGACGACGACTGCCATTACATCGGTGAGTGCGCAGCCGCATTCCTCTCCAGCAAGGGCCTCCGCAAATGAGCGCCCAGGGGCAACGCTTTGCCGGCCGACGGGTCCTCGTCACGGGCGCGAGCCGCGGTATCGGTGCGGGCATCGCGCAGCGCGTCGCTGCCGAAGGTGCGCTCGTCGCGATCACTGCGCGTACCCTTGGCCCCAGTGGGCATCTGCCGGGTTCGCTCGAGCAGACGGCGGCACGAATGTCGGCACATGGCAACACGGTGGCGATCGTCGTGGCTGACCTCACCGATGAACACGATCGGTCACGCATCGTGCCCGAGGCCGAATCGGCCCTCGGTGGGCATATCGAAATCCTCATCAACAATGCGGCGGCGGCGATCTACCAGCCACTTGCCGAGTTCCCGCTCAAACGTCGCCGGCTCATCTTCGAGGCAAACGTTCATGCGCCGCTCGACCTTGCCCAGGCGGTCATACCGGCGATGCGC
>JAYTWP010000201.1:0-2057 GCA_043743395.1 Actinomycetota bacterium
TCCTCCTCTTCCACGGCCACTGAATATAGGTGACCATATTGTCACCTGTCCAATTCTTGAGTGAACTGATCGGGAATACGGCATACTGAGCTGGCCGCACCAGCGACGAGCCATCGATCGTTCGGGATCACATCCACGATCGCACGCAACGATCAACTTCACAGATCAACTTCACAGATCAACTTCACAGAGGAGTTCCACCATGACTGTTCGCCTTGGCGATACCGCACCAAACTTCGACGCGCCCACCACCCAGGGCGACATCAACTTCCACGACTGGCTAGGCGACAGCTGGGGCGTGCTGTTCAGCCATCCCAAAGACTTCACGCCGGTGTGCACCACCGAACTGGGTTACGTCGCCAAGATCAAGCCCGAGTTCGACAAGCGCAACGTGAAAGTGATCGGCCTGTCGGTCGACTCGGTCGAGAGCCATCTCAAGTGGGAAAGCGACATCGGCGAAACCCAGGGCACGCCCGTGAACTTCCCGATGATCGGCGACACAGACAAGACGGTCGCCAACCTGTACGACATGATCCACCCCAACGCCAGTGACACCATGACCGTGCGTTCGGTCTTCGTCATCGGCCCGGACAAGAAGGTCAAGCTGCAGATCACCTACCCCGCTTCCACGGGTCGCAACTTCGAAGAGATCCTGCGTGTCATCGACTCGTTGCAGCTCACCGCAAAGTACAAGGTGGCAACGCCGGCCAACTGGACCGACGGTCAAGACGTCATCATCGGCGGTTCCGTCACCGACGACGAAGCCAAGCAGTTGTTCCCGCAGGGTTGGACCACGGTCAAGCCCTACCTGCGCGTTCTGCATCAGCCCGGCAAGTGATCGATGCCGTTCGCGGCACTCACAGCGACGTCACAACAAGTTGGCCTGCACCCAGGCACGCACCACAAGCGCCAGCCGATCAAGGTGATCGGCCTGTAGCGAAGCGTTGATTGGTCACGAAGGCATCGCTCTACGTGCGCGGTGACCCGGGCGTACGCAGCATAGTGACGTCCATCTGCTCGGGCTCGGCGCCGACTGCGATGAGCAGCTTGCTGAACCCGTGGAACAATGCAAGGCCGATTCCCATCTCTGCAATTTCCTCGCCCGAGAACTGTTCTGTGATGCGCACCCGTGCCGTTGCCGGGGGTGGCCCCGCGGCCCCGAGAAATGCATCGGCAAACTCGAGCGCTGTCTTGTGCCGGGCATCGAGCTCGCTGGTCTCGAAGCCGTCGTCGACCATGTTCGCCAGTTCTTCGGTGAGACCCTCTTGCCTCGCGACCGCGAAGCGTACGTTGCGTCAATACCCGCAGTCGATGGAGCGCGCATTACGCAGACGCACGACCTCTTTCGTCGGCTGATCAAGCACACCGTGGCTCCAGAACTGGGAATAGAGCGCGCCATATTGACCAACGAGGTCGGGTTGCTGCATCAACATGCCGCCAAACGAGGCGACTTCTTCATCGAGCGCCGAAGGTAACCGAGGTGATGTGGACATGAGCGAACCCCCTATCAGTTCGATGAGTCGGCAGTGACGAGGTCGAGTTTGGTGAAGCCATCGAGTAGTGCTAGGTGGAACAGCAGACCCATCTGCTCGGCAGGCGTATAGAACTGCGCGAGCGCAGCAAACGTTGCGTCATCGAGACCGTGTACGTCGATGATGAACTGCTCGACCACCGCCAACACTGCATGTTCTGCCGGGGTCAGGTCTACCGGTAACGGCTCGTGCGGAGAGCAACACAGCAACTGCTGCACGCGGATTCGGGCGAGCTCGCCGGTGCGGCCGGGCGTCGCCGCCGCCGAATGCGCTTTGAGATCGTGGATGCGGTCCGCCAACAGCGGACGGAGACCAACGACAGAATCGTTCGCGCAGGGGACCCAGGTCATATGACAGCCTCGCGCAGGGTCGGGAGTGACTGCACCACCGAGCGCCATCCGCTGCCGAGCGCGCCGATATCACCATCGCCGTGAGGGTGCGCCGAGCCAAGCACGTGGGCGTATGCACTGAGGGCAAGCGCCGTTGCAATCTTGTCCTGTGTGGCCAACGCGAGCGATGCGGCGC
>JAYTWP010000202.1:0-4719 GCA_043743395.1 Actinomycetota bacterium
CGATCGGAGGCACTGTTCCAGCGTCGGGCCGGCGAATCCGATCTGTTGATCGTGCGCGGCGTCGACGCCGGATACGGCGGCCGACAAGTCCTGTTTGGCGTTGACATCGATGTCAAAGAAGGTGAGATCGTTGCGTTGCTGGGCACGAACGGTGCCGGCAAGTCCACCTTGCTCAAGGCGATCAGCGGTGTTGTCGAAGCCGATCGCGGTGCAGTCGTGCTCGATGGTCGCGATATCACCCATGCTCCCCCCAACGAGATCGCCGTCTTGGGCATCTCCCAAATGCCTGGAGGTGCGGGCGTCTTCGGCTCGCTCTCGGTTCGCGAAAACCTGCAGCTCGCTGGGTGGACGCAACACCGCAAGCCGCGCGAGGTCAAGGCGAGCACCGATGAAGTGCTCTCGATCTTCCCGGTCTTGCTGGCCCGAATCGACGACTCCGCAGCGAACCTCAGTGGCGGTCAGCAACAAATGCTGGCGCTCGGAATGGCCTTCATCGCCCGGCCCCGCGTGCTGCTGATCGACGAACTCTCGCTTGGGCTTGCGCCCGTCATCGTCGGTCAGTTGCTTCCGATCGTGCAGCGACTCGCCGCAACCGGAGTCGCGGTGATCATGGTCGAGCAGAGCGTCAATGTTGCGTTGTCGGTTGCCGAACGTGCCTACTTCCTTGAGCGTGGCACTGTGCGATTCAGCGGTCCTACGGCCGACCTCCTCGCTCGACCTGACTTGTTGCGATCCGTGTTCCTTTCGCATGCGAGTGTCGGCCAGCCGGCTGCTCATCCGCCTGCGGATCTCGTCGACGGCGCACCACCGGCGCTGGCGGTCGAGGGTCTCGTGCGTAGCTTCGGTGGCATTCGCGCCGTCAGTGAGGTCGCGTTCGAGGTCGCACCTCGCGAGATCGTGGGAATCATCGGTCCCAACGGCGCTGGCAAGACCACGCTGTTCGATCTCATTTCCGGCTTCACACCTGCTGAGTCGGGTCGTGTTTTCCTTGGTGGTCGCGAGATCACCGAAGCATCACCCACCGAACGCGCCGCCGCCGGTCTCGGCCGTAGCTTTCAAGATGCGCGCCTGTTCCCCGAGCTGACTGTCGAGGAAACCCTTGCAGTGGCGACGGAGCGATTCGTCAGTAGCCGCGGAATGCTGGCGGCAGCGTTGCGTTTGCCCCAGACGTTCGATTCCGAACAGCGCGTCGCCGCTCGCGTTCAGGAACTACTCGAGCTGATGGGTCTCACGCAGTTCCGCCACTCGTTCATCCGCGAGTTGTCCACGGGCACGCGCCGAGTGGTGGATCTCGCCTGTCAGGTGGCACATCGGCCAACCGTGATCCTGCTCGATGAGCCGTCCTCGGGTATTGCTCAACGCGAGGTCGAGGCGCTTGCGCCTGTGCTCCTTCGCCTGCGTGACGAAATGGGAGCAAGCCTCATCGTCATCGAGCACGACATGCCGCTGATCAGCTCGATCTCAGATCGACTCATCGCGCTCGATCAAGGTGCCGTCGTAATATCGGGTACACCCAGTGACGTCCTCGAGAACCCGCAAGTAGTCGAGAGCTACTTGGGCACATCAGGGGTAGCTATTTCGAGATCGGGAACAGAAGCCGCAACAAGGGGGTAGGCAATGCAACCAGCAAGTGCAGAGAACGAAGCCCGCAAATCCACCGCGCTGAAACGATACGGGCCGATCATCGGCCTGATCGCCGCCGTCGGCATCGGCGTTGGTGCCCTCGTGCTGTCGGGTGGCAACGACAAGAAATCGACATCCGGCACGACGCCGACAAACGTGTCCACGCCGGGCACCACAGGTGGTTCCGGCTCTGGGTCATCTCCGAGTTCTGGCCCACCCCAGATCACGTACCCGCTCAGCTTCACGCAGGCCAAGGACAAGGGCATCACTGTCGATTGGGGTGCGCGATGCGACACCAAGACGGGCAAGGTTGCAGTACCTGATTTCTTTGCGGCGGATTGCTACGCGCCCTTCACGGGTGACAACGGTGGTGCCACAGCGACCGGTGTCACCCGTGACGAGATCACGATCGTGTATTACCAAGGCATTCCCGACGATCCGATCATCGGCTACATCACCGCTGCCGTGAAGGTCACCGACACCAACGCGCAACAGGCCGAGACGATGCAGAACCTCATTGCCTACTTCGAGTCGCATTACGAGACATATGGGCGCAAAGTGAAGGTCGTTCCATTCCAGGGCACCGGCATTGCCAATGACGAAACAAATGCACGCGCCGATGCCGTGCGCATCGCCAAAGACATCAAGCCATTCATGGTCTGGGGTGGCCCTGCGCTGACACCCGCGTTCGCGGATGAGCTAGCCGCGAACAAGGTGATGTGTCTGGCCTGCAGCCCCGGTCAGCCGCCCGACTTCTACGTACAGCGCGATCCATATGTGTGGGGAATCGGCAGCAGCTCCGAGCAGGCACAGACGCACATCCTCGAAATGATCAAGAAGGAGCTCGTCGGCAAGAACGCAACACACGCCGGTGACGCATTGGTCAGCACGCCACGCAAATTCGGCTCGCTCTATATCGAGACCGGCGCCAACTCCAAGAGGCTCAACGAGAACTTCGCGAAAGGCATGGTCGACGCTGGCGCTCCGCTCGCCGAGACCGTTGCATACGTACTCGATCCCGGAACCCTTCAGCAGACGGCGTCACAGGCCATTGCCAAGTTCAAGGCTGCAGGCGTCACCACGATCGTGTTCGACGGCGATCCGATCGCGCCGCGTGAGTTCACGAAGGAAGCAACTGCCCAGGGTTACTTCCCTGAGTGGATCATCGGTGCGTCAGCACTCGTCGATCTCAACGCGTTCGGACGCACCTACGACCAGACCCAGTGGAAGCACGCTTTCGGGTACACGAGCCTCGCCACGCGGGTGACACCCGAGATCAGCGGGTACTACGCGCTGTACAAATGGTTTACCGGCAAGGAGCCGCCCGCCAAGGACACCATTGGACTCTTCGCCCCGGATCCGGCGGTGTTCTACGCGGTGCTGCAGGGCGTCGGCCCGAACCTCACCCCTGAGACCTGGAAGGCGGCTCTGTTCGCAGGCACTCCAACCCGCTCGGCGATCAGTCAGCCGTCTCTTTCATGGGGCGACAAGGGCATCTGGCCGGGGACCGATTATCAGGGCATCGACGACGCCACCATGATCTGGTGGGATCCTGCTGCAACGGGCCCTGACGAGATTCGCAGGACCGGCCAGGGGATGTACCAGTTTGTTGATGGCGGCAAGCGCTACATGCCCGGCACCTGGCCGAGCACGGACAAGTTCTTCGATCCCGCCGGCGCCGTGTCGATCGATGCCAAGGCGCCCCCCGGGGAGGAAGCGCCGACCTACCCGAGTCCGGCCGGCTGACTCGAACCGCGATCAGACGTTGCGTCGTCGGTCGGTCCCCAGTCGATTGGCTGGAGACCGACCGCGGCCAACGCAGCGTTGGCTCGGCTGAACGGTCGGCTCCCGAAAAACCCATTGTGTGCCGACAACGGCGACGGGTGCGCCGATTCGATCACACAATGGCGCTGCACATCGATGAGCGCTTTCTTCTGACGCGCTGCGCCACCCCACAGCATGAACACAACGCGCTCGGGCTTGGCGTTCACCACGCGGATGATCTGATCGGTGAACGTTTCCCAGCCTTTGCCCTGATGACTACCTGCCTGGCCAGCGCGGACCGTGAGCGTTGTGTTCAACAACAACACCCCCTGTGTCGCCCAGTGCTCGAGGTTGCCGTGCTTGGGGGCAACGATGCCGAGGTCGGCCTGCAGCTCCTTGTAGATGTTCGCCAACGAGGGTGGCACGGGCACGCCCCGTCGCACCGAGAAACACAACCCGTGCGCTTGTTTGGGGCCGTGGTACGGATCCTGACCGAGGATCATCACCCGCACGCTCTGGTACGAAGTGAGATGGATTGCCGAGAACACCTCACTGTCAGGTGGGTACACCTGAAAGTGCTGACGTTCGGTGCGTACGAACTCTTGCAGTTGGGCCCAGTACGGCTTTGCGAACTCGCCGCGTAGCAAGGGATTCCAGTCGGTCGGCATGAGTGCAAGTGTTAGCACCGGGGCCGGAACGCGAAAGAACCCGGCGCGTGGCGGCCGGGTTCTTTCGCATGCCTTCGTAGCGACGCTCAGCCGTCGCTACCGTGGCCTCCGCCTTGTCCAGAGCCGCTTCCGCCGTGGCCGCTGTCATCGCTGCCACTGCCGGAGTTGTTGCTCACCTGACTGTCATCGTTGCTGCCGTCGTCGTCAGCTTCGTCGTCGTCGATGGTGCTCGAGGTCGACGAGGTCGACGAGGAATCAACGCTGGTCGAGGTGTCGTCGTCGTTAGCATCATCGGTGGTCACTGCTGGAGCACCACCAAGAACACTAGAAGCCGTGGTCGTGGTGTCGTCGTCTATCTCGGCGACCTTGCCGTTATCGTCGACGGTGGGAGCAACGACCACCGGTACTGCCAGATCTACCTTGGCGGCGATGGTTGAACCAGTTGTCGTGGTGACCGCGTCCTGGACTCGCTCTTGGAGGCCCTTGCCCGTGGCCGAGGCGATTCCGGCTGCGCCGAGCACTGCTGCTGCGCTGAGCGCAATTCCGATGGTCAAGCGGCGCTGGGCCTGGAGTGAGAACTTCATTGCTGATCCCCTTGGTAGGTGGTGTAAGTCGTTGTTTGGTTATGACACGCTCGTCGGCGCCGATAGGTTTGGCGATTTCG
>JAYTWP010000203.1:0-2821 GCA_043743395.1 Actinomycetota bacterium
TCGTTCACGAGCATCCCCGAGATCGTGAACGCGCGTGCGTTGAGCTTGTCGAGGCTCGCCAGCCGATCTGACAGGCTGACCGCCGGAACGAGCGGCAGCGAGATCTGGACCGGGAGTCCGTCGAGAAGCATTGCTGTGGTCGAGCGCTCTACTGTGTCGAGGGTGACAAAGTCAACCGACCCGGTAGGCGCGGTCATTTCCTGGATTCGCGAAAGCAGCGAGGGGCTTGGTACACCGCCACCGCTGAGCCCGAGCACCATCGTGCGGCCCGTGACCGGAGCCACGACGGCAGCGAATTGGTCGCGAGTCGCTACCAGATCGGCGGCGGCGTAGAGCGCAGCCTGCTCGGGTGCGAGCAGCGAGTCGGCAAGTCGACTGGACATGACGGGATCGAGTTCCATCGTCGGCACCGAGGTGTTGTCTGACAGCGTCGTTTGGAGTAGCTGTGTTGTGTCGGTGAGCGCGCCGAGCGAACCTTTGGCTGTGGCGTACTCGTCGGGCGAGAGCACGATCAGGCGCGTGCCGAGATCGCGCAAGAGTCCAGCACCTGCCGTGGTGAGTCCGCCGTTTGACCACCAGACCGAGCGGTCACTCGGTGGTGTTTCGTTGAGGGCCACAATCGCGTTCTCGCCTTCGCGGAGCAACTGCGTGAACAACGAACCCCTTCCAGCTTCGATCGCGGCGGAGGGGTCGAAGGGGATCCGAGGCTGCGACAAGACAAGGTTTGCGTTGAACGCCTGCCGGAGGCGGTCCTGCGTGGCGGCATCGACTCGATTAAGGAGTTCGGGCGAGATCGCGATGGACAGCGGCACGGTCGAAGGCATCGCGCTGAGGTCGGCCAATTCCTGCACCACGAAAGGCGACAGTGTGTCGATGATGCCAGGTATGGCTGGCGGTGCCGTCACGGACGCAACGACGCTGACGTTGAGAGCGCCCCGTGCCTCGTCCGTTGCCGTGGGCAAGCGGTCGACGAACGTGATCAGTTCAGAGACAATGGCAGAGCTGCTGCGCACATCGACGACCACGGGGTAGAGACCCGCTTGAGCGAATTGGAGCGCCCTTGACGAACGAGTCGAAGTCTCCGTGGGAATGGTGATGGTCATTACCCCGGCTGAGGTTGTAATTGCATCTGGCGTGACGTCGAGGGTGTCGACCGACCTCGGCAGCTTGCCGGCGATTGCGTTGACGAGATCGCTCCGAGTCTGAATCGGTCGATAGGCCGTCACGACGACTGTGCTCGCGGACGGAAGGTCCGTATCCGCGCGAACGCTGATGGACAATGTTGCGTTTGGAGCGAGGGCGAGGTCTTGCTGGACAAGGGTGATGGTCTGCGCGGCCGCCTGCACTGCTACAACGTGAGCAAACGGCGCCGTCGGCACGAATGTCCCGATGAATGCGATGAGTGCGATGAGCGTGATCAGCGCTCCAGCCAAATTCATGACGAGGGGGCGTCTCACGTTGCTGAGTCCGCTGCAGCACGTCCGCTGAATTGGTGCTTCGTCACAGATCGTCCAGACCGCGCGTGAGTACGAGCAGACCCTGGGGTATCACTTTGAAGCCGAACCGCTGATAGAGGTCAAGTGCGACATTGTTGTCGACATTGGTGTTGACCATGGCGCGGGTGAGGCGATGTCGCTTCATCCACATCAGCGAATCGCGGGTGAGGCTCGATCCGACACCCCGTGCTTGGTAGTCGGGACAAACCGCGAGTCGTTGAAGGTAGCCCGTGTAGTCAGCGCGACCTGTGATCGCGAATCCGATGAGACCATCGTGGCCGAACGATGCACCACTGACCGCTCGCGCACGGTGTGCCGGGGTTGCCTTGCACGTTTCAACAATGCCAGCGGCGTCGAGCGCCCAGGGATCGCCAAAGGCCGCGCGGTCCACATTGGCTGCCATGGCACGGTCACGAACTCGAAGCTGCGTGGAGCGCACGTTGCTACCGGTAGGCGGCCGCCAACCCACCAATGACAAGTCGAGAAGATGCAACCGCTGTTGGACATCGAAACCCTGGCGTTGAAGAACGTCGGCGCTGGCCTCGCTGACAGCACCCGAGCGCACCGCAGCGAAGCCCCTGACGCGGAGTTCGCTCAGCCACACGCGTAAGCCGGTGCTCGACGGGATGAAGCTGTGGTCCATAAACGTAAGGAGCGCAACGGTGGGGTCGTACCACCACGGACGCACGCGAGCCCGGCCCGCGCCGCTGTGAAGTATCAGTGGCCATTCGCCGTCCTGATTGGATCCTGCCCGTGAACGTGAAGTCACGGATGCGACGGTAGCGCCCGAACAGAAGGTGATCGTTCTATCGTGGAGCCGTGGCCGTGCTGTTTTCTACCCATCCGACGTATCTCGAACACATTGCTGGGCGGAACCACCCCGAGCGACCAGAGCGCCTGAATGCTGTCATCGCCGGTAGTCGGCTCGCCGAGGTTGCTGACGCATTGACGCCCCTCGAGCCCGTCGCAGCTTCGCTCGAAATAGTCGAGCGTGTGCACCCCGCGGCGTACCTGTCGCATCTGAAACTCGTTGCCGAAGCCGGGGGCGGGCGCCTTGATGCCGACACGGCGGTGAGTTCTCGGTCCTGGGACGCTGCGCTGCTCGCTGCGGGAGCTGGGCTCACCGCTATCGCAGCGCTGCAGCGGGGCGAAGGTACGGCGGCTTTTTGTGCGGTTCGGCCCCCCGGCCATCATGCGACCCGCGATGAATCGATGGGCTTTTGTCTGATCTCCAATGTTGCCGTTGCCGCAATGGCTCTGGCCGACCAAGGAGAACGAGTACTGGTTCTTGACTACGACGCCCACCATGGAAACGGAACCGAGGC
>JAYTWP010000204.1:0-1779 GCA_043743395.1 Actinomycetota bacterium
GAGCGTGATGTTGACGAGCGCCGCCGTGGCACCAACTGGAGCCTTGACATCGATTGGGATGCGCCAGCCCGGGAGCGGGACGAGCGATTCGGTACAAGCATTGTGCGTGACACCGTTGTCGCCCACGACCGATGCGCATGCTCGCACGCCGAGATTTCGACGGACGATCGCTCGGGCCTGTGTGAGCGTGCCGTTGAACTCGAAGTGCATCGGGTCCCGTGTGGTCGCGGACTTCACATCAGTAGGCGAGCTGCACCCGCTCGACCATGCATAGCCACCCCAATACAGACCCCAGCGTTGAGCTGCGTCGACCACCCACTTCGGCATGTCGGTGTTGACCGCCACGCTGCACGCGGTTCCCGTGGAAGCCGGAGCGATGTACGTGTACATCGGATTCGCGCCGGTGTTGATGTCCATCGCGAGTCCCCACGCGTGGTTCGAGAGCGAAGCGGGTCCGAGTTCCCTGCAGTCTTTGCGTGTACTCGCCGTACAACGAAACACATAGGAACCGATGTCGCTGATCACATAACCGTTCAAAGAGATTTCCGAGATGAAGCCCGCATAGAGGTCCATCACCTCAGGGTTGCCCTGCACACGTTGGGCCTGCACCTTGCCCCACGCGACTGCGTTGCGCACCATCTTCGATTCCCAATCGGCCAAGACCGGCGAACCGTTGTAACCCCAGCCTGACCATACGTAGCCGGCAGGGGGAAAGGTGCCGGCAACGGTGTTGGTGACGCCCAGCTTGGCGGCGGTGGCTGCGTCGGCGATGCTGGTGCTCGACAGTCCCGACGTCGTTTGGTAGGCAGCGACTGCAGCGGCAGTGAGAGGGCCGAAGTCGCCGTCGGCGTTCAGCGTTTGCCCAGCGGTCTTGAGGGCCAACTGCACGGCAGTGACGACGTGACCGGTACTGCCGAGTGTGAGATCGACCCACGGCAAGGCGGCGCCGACCGTCGCAGTTGGAAACGGTGGGGTGCCGAAGCCCCGTTCGCTCGGCGCAGACCCGTCACCAGCGAGCCGGCAGCTAGCGACTTCGCCCTTGCTCGCTTGGGTGTCGGTGCACTCTGGTGGCATCGTCGGATGGACCCACGGAGTCATGTCGATCGCAACCTTCGGCAACGCTGGAGGGGCGGCCGAACTCGGGACAGCTGTCGCGCCAGTCATCGCGAGTGCTACCGCTAGACCCACCCTGAGCGTGTGGCGACGCGCCAACTTCTTCCCGAACACTCTTGAGTATCGGCAAGAAACCGTCAGTTCTGAACCAACTTCGCCGATGAGTGCGTGTTCGGGACCAAGGTCACCTCAGGGGTGGCACCCGCCGCGTGATGATGCGTTGAAGTTCACGTGCGCTTTCCTCTTCGAGCTTGGCGCAACGCTCGAGTTCGGCGATCACTACAGCGTCGGTGAGATTGCCGGCGATGCCGCGCCAAGCAGCCGCGCCCTGCAGTTCGGCATTGGCCTGAATGTCCAGCTGTTCCCATGGTGAAAGGCCATCAAAGACGCCGTGATACAGCCGGTGGGCCTCGATCAACGGACCGTCAAATTGGTCGCGTACCGAATCGGTCGTCGGCCAGCACTGCTCGATGAGATCGGCGATTCGATCTTCGCGCATCGCGCACGCCAAGAAGACTTCGACGTGCTCGGGGATGTCGTCGGCCCACGTTCGATACCGTTCGGCCGCACCGCGTTCGAGGAGAGCGAGAAACCTCGGAAGCGCCTCGGCCGGGACCTGGGCGAGGCATGGACCCAGAAGCTCACCGAAATTTGGATATGGCGGAG
>JAYTWP010000205.1:0-10731 GCA_043743395.1 Actinomycetota bacterium
CAGCTCGCCCAGCTCGTTAGCCGATGCCGGATGTGTGCGACACTCAGATGTAACAAGTTGACATAACGATGATTATGGGCGTTGCGGAGGAAACGGCCAGACGACCAACTCGCCAACTGCCAAGGCTGGAAGGCCCGGCTCGATCCACGCGCTCAGGCTCCATTCGATCATCAGTACTCAGTTGGCAAGCGCGATTGGTTCTGGGTCCACGCCTTCGACATCGCAACCTCGTGCACTCCCGAGACGCTGTTCTCACGTTGTCGACCCGCGCGCCTGCGGGCGACCGCTGTCCAGAGCCCGGTACTACATTAGTTTCGTCATCTTGACGAAACTAATGTAGTACCGGTGTGGCCAAGGTATTTCAGTCTGCGTCGCCCTTGAGTTGGTCGACGCCCTTGAAGTACTTGCGTGCATAGGCAACGAGTTCACCTTCAGAGGGATGATCGAGGGTTTCGAGTCCAACGACGGCCTTGGCAAGTGCGGGTGCATGCTTTTCGATGTGCTTCTTGAACGCCAGTTTGGCCGTGCTCGGGCCAGTGATCAGCAACTCGTGGGCACCGTCAAGGGCGGCGACGATCTCACCGAAATACTGAGGATCGTCGGGCTTGCGGCCGGAGCCGATCGTGTTCGCCTTGTGATGCAACCTGCGATCGTCACCCTCGTAATGGACGTCAACGACGTGCTTCTCATCAAGGGAGAAGTCGATGACTTTGGCGTCGTGATGGTCGAGCCAGACGATCGTGTGCCTGAGAGACATGGGGTGAACTCGCTTTCCGAACCACGTTGCGCGAGCGTGGAAACGCCCCCGCAACGTCAGGGTACGACCGGAGCCAGAGCGCGACTAGGGCCGAAAGTCATTTACACAAGTGTTGTATTGGGCGGGCAGCCTCGAGTAGCCACGACAGCATGTCCTGGAGCTCGGCCTTCGACGGATTCCCCAATGTGGCCAGATCGCGATCGGTGTCATCGACGGCATACGCGAGGACGTGGGCGGCGTCGCGGAGCTCATCCATCTGGCCGCGAGCCACGACCAACTCGTTATCCCCAAGCTTCAATTCGACCGAGCGCTGGCGGGCTTCGTAGTCCTGCTGTCGGCAGCTCTGGCGGCAGTACAGCCGTGGTCGGCCTGTGGCGGCCGGCGACGGGAGGAGACGTCGACACCACAAACAGTGCCGCTCCCCCAGCTCAGAGGTACTGTGGCGTTTCGTCATCCTGACAAAACTACTGCATCACCGGTCGATCAACTGGGACTGTGCGCTCCACGCAGTCTCGGCCTTGTCCAGCCGTTCGGCGGCTGTTTCGCGCAGCTGCTCGGCAGCGGCGGCGACGAGCACGTTGAGGAGTGCCAGCGTGCCCACATGGCTATCAAAGGGGCCAATGCCGCCAGCGCTGAGCACCATCGATGCATCGGCGAGGCCGGCCAATGGCGAGAGCGCGCTATCGGTCAGCGCAAGCAGCCAGGCGTTCTTTGCTTTTGCGATCTGTGCCGCTGAAACGACCCAGCGGTCGTATCGACGCAGGTCGATCGCAATGACCACATCGCCACGTTTGACCTGCGACATACGCCGCGTGACGGCGACTTCATTTCCGGCGAGCAGCTCGACCCCGGGTCGTAGCGCACCGAGATCGCCAACGAATTGCCTGCTCACGCCTGTCGAGGCGTCGCCGGTGAGAACCAGCACGGGATGGTCCAAGTCGGCCAAATGTGAAGTAACCGCTGACATGATGTTCGCATCGACGCTCAGCAGTGTGGACTGCACGTTTTCGAGTTCGCGTTGCAGATGTCGACGCACTGCTACCCCACCATGGGCTTCGCGGATACGCACTGCCGCCGGGCGTAGCTGATTCGACAGCTCGTGTTGTACCGCTGCCTGGAGTGCAGTGAACCCGTCGTAGCCGAGCTTTGCCGCGAGACGTACCACCGTGGCCGCGCCTGCGTGAGATGCTTCGGCAAGTTCGGCAACGGTGCCGAAGGCGACCAGTTCGGGGCTGGCAAGCACGACCTCGGCGACTCGTCTCTCAGCAGTCGTGAGCTGTGGGCCGGTCTCGGTGATGCGGTTCGCGACCTCCATGGTCTGCAGCGTAGCTGCACGGTGCTTGGCCGGCCCCGGATCAATAAGGTTCGGTACAAGTATTTCCCAAACGTGCTATGGTTGGAACATGCATTCCACTCTGATCTCTGACGACGAGACATTGGTCGATCTTGCGAAACGCCGATCGCAAGACATTCCTTCGACGCTTCGGTCGCGTATTCAGACATTCCGCAACGACTCTGCACCCTCAGGACGGCTGTTGTTGAAGGGGTTGCCGATCGGCGAGTTACCAGCGACTCCCCCGACGCCAACAACAGCCACGACGAAATCGAACGCGACGGAGTTGCTCATCTTGTCGGTCGCGGCGCTGCTGGGTGAGCCGGTGGGCTATCAGCCCGAGCACGGCGGCGACGTGGTCCAGAACCTCGTTCCCGTGCGTTCGTCGTCCGGGCGTCAGACATCGACGTCATCTCGGGTCAACCTCATGTTTCACACCGAGGCCGCCTTTCACTCTCATCGACCCAAATATCTGCTGCTGCTCTGCCTTCGTGGCGATCCACAGGCTCGCACGACGGTTGGCTCCATTCACGCAGCACTCCCCCACCTCGATGACGACGTCGTCGACACTTTGTTCCAAACGCGATTTCGGTGCGCCGTCGATGAGAGCTACCTGCATGGGAGGATCAACTCACTCGGTGCGCCAATGGCCGTGCTCTCGGGTGATCGCTCGAATCCGGCAATGGTGTTTGACGAAGATCTCATGGTCGGAACCGATGAAGAGGCTGACGACGCTCTGCGCGTGCTCGGTGTTGCCTTGTCTGAGCACCACGACGGCGTTGTGCTCGAAGCTGGCGACCTCGTGATTCTGGACAATGAGGTTGTCGTCCACGGGCGCAGTCCCTTCACGCCGCGCTTCGACGGCACCGACCGCTGGCTGCAGCGCGCAATGGTTGTGACCAACCTTGCAGCGAGCGAGGGCGAGCGCAGCGGCCGGATGATCACGACTTCGTTCGGCGACTAACTTCTTCACGCCGGCAAACGGCCATACTGAAGACATGATTTCAGTACCAGCCCCCGACCGCGCGTTCGCGAGCGACAACGCGGCCGGTGCGCATCCAACCGTCATGGCTGCACTTCACGAGGCGAACGACGGCCATGCACTCGCGTACGGGTCGGACCGGTGGACCTCCGAAGTCGATACGCGCATGCGTGACCTGTTCGGAAGTGCCACGCAGACTTTCCTCGTCTGGGGCGGCACGGGCGCCAACGTGATGGCGTTGGCGAGCATGCTCGGTCCGGCGCAAGCCGTGCTGTGCACCAACTGGTCGCATATCAACGTCGATGAAACCGGCGCCCCCGAACGCATCCTCGGCGCGAAGCTGATCGACATCGTTTGTCCCGATGGCAAGCTGGTCCCCGGCCAGATCGAGGAGCAGGCTCATGCTCTTGGCGTGATGCATCACGCACAGCCGGGCGTCGTCAGTATTACGCAGAGTACTGAGCTCGGCACCACGTACACCGCAGATGAAGTCGGTGCCTTGTGCGAGATAGCACACAGCCTTGGTATGTCCGTGCACATGGATGGCGCGCGGCTCGCCAACGCGGTTGCGGCCGCCGGCGGAACGCACCGCGCTCTACGCGCGATGACTGTTGATGCTGGTGTCGACGTACTGAGTTTTGGGGCCACGAAGAACGGAATGATGTACGGCGAGGCGGTGGTCTATCTCAACGACCGATTCGCAGCGGTCGCGCCATTCGTGCGTAAGCAAGTCACCCAACTTCCATCGAAGATGCGTTTCGTTGCGGCTCAGTTCAACGCCCTGTTGCGTGATGACCTCTGGTTGTCGCTCGCCGCGCACTCGAACCGAATGGCGACGCGGCTTTACGACGCAACGCGCACTATTCCCTCGGTTGTGTACGACACCGCGCCCGTGGTCAACAGTGTCTTCCCGCACCTGCCTGCAGACGTGATCGACGAACTTCGCAACTGGTGCTTCTTTTGGGATTGGCACGTGCCGTCGCATCAGGTGCGTTGGATGACGGCCTGGGATACCACCGAGGACGACGTCGATAGCTTTGCGGCGGGCGTTCGCGAGCTACTTGGGACCTGATCGCGCAGGGGTACCAGATGGTCCGGTGACGCCAGATTCTGGAATGTTTTTTTCATTGCACGATGCAATTGACTCGGTGGTTACTTCTTCGTATGATCGTCGTTGTGCCGCTCGGGGGTCGGGCGGTGCACATCACGTGTGACTCGAGGGGGTTCCATGGCTGCGGTAGAAATCATGTTTCATCGCGAGGCCACCGACGATCGGTGGATGCGAGATGCAGCCTGCAAAGGACTCACGAACCTGTTCTTTCCCGCCCCCGCCGAACGTCCCCAGGCGCGTGATCGGCGTGAGGCCATGGCCCGGTCGGTGTGCTCGAGCTGCAGCGTCCAGAACATCTGCTGTGAGTACGCGCGGGAGAATCATGAGTACGGCTATTGGGGCAGCGAGTCTGAGGACGAGCGTCATTGCGCTGGCTACCGTTTGATTGCCCCGATTGGGGTCCGCGCCCGCGGCGCAGGCTGAGTTCTCGCGTTCTCCCGGGCGCATGTCGCGCCCTAAGGTGCAGGCGTGGAATACACCCAGATCACAATGTCGGTCGATGGCCTCGTCGCGTTCATCACCCTCAACCGTCCAGATCGGCTTAACGCGTGGACGCCGCTCATGGCCGAAGAGCAAGCACACGCGATCGGGGCGGCAAATGATGACCCGAACGTCGGCGCGATCGTAATGACGGGCGCTGGCCGGGGGTTCTGTGCGGGCGCCGACATGCAAGCCACATTCTCCTCGCGTATTCGTGGGGACGACCCGGGCAGCAACACTGCCGACGGTGTCGGCGGGATGCCGGCAGGGTTGGACTGGGTCGCGCTGTTGCGCCGCTCGAAGCCGGTCGTGGCTGCGGTGAACGGGGCCGCGGTCGGCATTGGGGTCACGATGATCTTGCCCGCCGATCGCATCGTTGCCTCCACGGCCGCCAAGTTCGGGATGGGCTTCATCAAGATGGGTCTGGTGCCCGAACTAGCGAGCACGCGCCTTCTCGCGGCACGTGTTGGCTTTGGCCATGCAAGTGACCTCTTCCTGTCCGGTCGCCTGATCAGTGCTACAGAAGCAGCTCGAATCGGCCTTGCAGATGAACTCGTCGAGCCCGCCGATCTGTTGGAGACAGCGCATCAGACAGCGCTCGCCTATGCGCAAAACCCGGATCCACAGTTACGGATGACCAAGCAACTGCTGACAGAGAACCTCGTCGAGTCCGACCTCACGCTCATCCAAGGGAGGGAGCAAAAACTCCTCGCTGAATGCTGGAAATCGCCTGAGCATGCCGAAGCTGTTGCCGCATTTCTCGAGAAGCGTCCGCCGGTGTTCCGACTCGGCGCCATTCCCTTCGCATGACCAACCCGATGTTCGACGTCTGCGTCGTCGGCAGCGCCAATCTCGATCTTGTAGCGACCACAGTGCGGCTTCCTGGTCCCGGCGAGACGGTCTTGGGTTCCAGCTACGCCGAGCACGCCGGCGGCAAGGGTCTGAACCAGGCTGTGGCCGCAGCGCGTGCCGGGGCTCATACGACATTTGTGGGTGCTGTTGGCGATGATGACGCCGCTCGGCAGTTGATTGCAGTCATGGATGCAGCGTCCGTCGACCGGTCGGCGTTGGTGGTGTCTGCGAACGCACCAACGGGGAGGGCGTTGATCGGCGTCTCTGCGACCGCGGAGAACTCCATCATCGTCGTGTCGGGGGCAAACGGTGAACTCAAAGCTGATGTGGTTCGCAATATTGCGTCACGATGCCGGGTGCTGCTTGTCCAACTCGAGGTCCCCATCGTGGTCGTTCATGCAGCACTGCTCGCTGCGCGCGCTGTCGGCGCGCGCACGATCCTGAATCCTGCTCCGGCGGCCGAGATCGCGGCCGAGACGTTGGCGCTTTGTGACGTCGTCATCCCGAATGAGCACGAGGCACAACTACTGGGAGGAAGTTCAAGGCTCCTCGATCTCGGCGCAACGGCGGTCGTGATCACGCTCGGCGCGCGTGGCGCGCGATTGTGTGTGCGCGGTCAGGCCGATGTGGTCGTGCCGCCATTTCGGGTTGAACCAGTCGATACAACGGGTGCCGGCGACGCGTTTTGCGGTGCCTTTGCCGCAGCGATCGCGAGAGATATGGCAATGCCCGCGGCGCTGAGATTCGCGTCCGCGGCGGGCGCGCTCGCAACAACGCGGCACGGCGCGGTGCTGTCGCTGCCGTCGCTCGAAGCGATCGAGGCGTTGCTCAGAACCGCAACGTGATCGCGGTCCACATGTCTTGATCAGAGCGGGCGACGACCCGAAGCGGTTGCAGGGCCCGAAGGACATGGTCGTGATGATCGGCCAAAATGCCGCTGATCACGAGCGTGCCGTCGGCGGACAAGACCCGCTTGAGATCGGAGGACAGCTCGATGAGCGCGGGCGCAAGAATGTTTGCCAGCACAAGATCGTATGTGCCCGTGATCGCTTGCAATGGGGTGGTCGAGACGTGCACCCTGTCGCCCACACCATTACGAAGCGCGTTGGAAATGGTGGTCGGCACTGCCGCCGGAGAGATATCGATCGCGTCAGCATGGTGGGCTCCGAAGATGCATGCGGCGATCGCAAGAACGCCACTGCCGCACCCGACATCGAGCACGGTCGCGTCCGGCGACACTATGTTGCGAAGGGCGCGCAGGGACAGCACTGTGGTGGGGTGATCTCCCATGCCAAACGTGGACCCCGGCTCGATGATGATCGTCGTGATCGTTGGGTCTGTTGAAGGAGATTTCCACGCCGGGCAGATCACGAGATCGTCGGCGATCCGGGTAGGTGTCGCGTGATTTCGCCACGTCTCACTCACCAACTCGTCCACCTCTTCGAAGCGCCACGACCAACGCAGAGACACGTCGGTGAGTGCTTCGGCGATCGACTCTTGGTCATCGCCGAGCGACGTCCACAACTCGATCACGTCAGAAGTGGATCCGGTGCGCTCCTCCACCGCGACGACTCCGAGCGCCCAGAGTTCGTCCGATGCCAGTTCGACATCGCCTGCGTCGACCGTAAGAACGAGTGCGAACATGCGTGTCGCTAGTCGATTCGTCGCAACGAGTCGCGGAAACGTCGGCCTCGGAGCACGTAGCTCTGTACGGCTTCGTCGATGAGTTCGATCCTGGCGCGACCTTCTTTGATCACCGCTGGAGCACCGGCGGCCAATGCACCCGACGGAACGATAGTGCCGTTGAGCAGCACCGAATTTGCAGCGACGATCGCTCTGGTCCTGACGATCACCTGGTGCATGACGATGGCGCCGTTGCCGATCAGACTGCGGTTCTCGATCGTGCATGCCTCGAGATGCACAATGTGGCCGATCACGCAATCGTCGCCGACGCGAGTTGGAAAGTCGGGTGTGGTGTGCAAGACACTGCAGTCCTGAATCGAGGTGCGCGCGCCAATGAAAATCTCGCCGTCGTCACCACGTAACACAGCGCACGGCCACACGCTGCTGTCCGCGCCGATGTGAACAGAGCCGATGATCACTGCATCCGGGTGGATGAACGCATCGGGATGGATATCGGGTATCTGGTCGCCCAGCGCGTAAATCGCCACGTTTGCACGGTAGCGAGACGCGAGCCGCACGCCGCAGCTGAGTCGACGATGCGCCCGCAGGTGGAGAGAGTGATACTTCACCGGATAGCGTGCTGAGCATATGTCCCGCAGGATTGAGATCGAACTAACAAGCACGCGCCCCGACGGCACCTGGACATGGCGCGCCGCCGGTGCTCGTGCGCCCAAAGGTGTGTTGGAAGCAGCGATCTTGCCCGGTCCATCCAAGGTGGGCGACATCCTTCGCGCCGAGGTAGAAGTCGAGCTCGATGGCTCACGAGTACTCAGCGCGACGCCAATCAAGGGCAAAGCCAACAAGGCCGGACTGCTCGAGATCCTGCCGAGCGCGCAGAACTTCGAACCCGTGACACAACAGCTCGCAAAACACGATCGTGCAGACCGCGGCGATCGCCGTGACCGACCACCGCGTCGGCCCGATGGCGACCGTCCTTCGCGCGATGGCGCTGATCGTCGCCCACGTCGCGACGGGCCATCGTCCGGTGCTGCTGGCGCGCCGGGCAGTGATCGTCGCCCGCGTCGCGATGACAACCGGTCCGCTCGTCCATCTGGCGAGGCCGGTTCCGGCGATCGTCGTCCTCGCCCCAATTTCACTCCCCCGCCGGAACTCGCACAGCGGCCGAAGCCAAAGCGTCTCAAGCCCGGTCGCGCGTACCGCTCTGCGGTGCTTGCCGAACTACCTGAGGCACAGCGTCCGGTTGCCGAGCGCGCGCTCCAGGGTGGTATTCCCGCGGTGCGACAGGCAGTGCAAGAACAGAACGCTCGCCTCAAGGCCGAGGGTAAAGAAGAGATCCCCGCGGCCGGCCTGATCCAGATGGCAGAGCAACTGCTGCCCAAGCTGCGCGTTGCGGAGTGGCTCGACCGTGCCGTTGCCGCCAAGGCGGACCTCGCCGAGCTTGCACTCCCCGATCTGCGTACGGTTGTTGCCGCATCAGAAGACCCGGTCGTTGCTCGCGATGAGACGACCCGTGCGCTCGCTGCTGAACTGAAGCAAGCGCTGATCACCAAGCAAGAGAGCGAACTGCTGCTCTGGCTCGACGACATCACGGCGGCGCTCAGCGTCGGACGCGTCGTTCGTGCGCTCAAGCTGTCATCCATGCCTCCCAAGGCTGGGGTGCGGTTTCCGGCAGAGCTGGCAACGCTCCTCGCCGACGGTGCCACCGCCTCGTTGACCGCCGACGCAATGCCCGATCGGTGGGTTGCTGTCCTCGAGGCTGCGGCCTTCGCTCCTGTGCGCGCGCTCATCAAGCCCGCTGCTGCGCCCACGCAAGTCAGCGACGAACTCACAGCGACCATTAAGCGGCTTGCTCCGGCGTTGCCGCAGATCGCCGCACTGTTTGGCATCGAAGTCACCGGTGGATCCTCGATGCCGAAGCCGCTGCGCCCAACGCGGCCCGGTCCACCAGCACGCAAAGCCGCGCCGCCCACGACACCCAGGACCAAGGTGGCGCCAGTAAAGGCCGATGCACCAGTGCAGGCCGATGTGCCAGTAGTGGCCGAGGCGCCTGCAGAGGTCGTCACACAGGCTGAAGCACCGAGCGAACCCGCCTGACCTTTCGTCGGTTCGTGTCGCGGGCTCAGACCCCTCTACCATCACAGAATGTCTGACATCGTCCAGTACGAAACTCAAGGCCGCATCGCGGTCATCACCTTGAATCGCCCCGACGCTCGCAACGCCATCAATGGTGACGTCGCTGCAGGCATGGAAGCAGCGATCGATCAGCTCGAAGCCGATCCTGCTGTGTGGGTCGGTGTGCTGCGCGCGAATACCGAAGGCCAAGAGCGGCCGGTGTTCTGTGCTGGAGCCGACCTCAAGGCGATCAACTCCGGCCAGGCGGGCGGCCTCAACACCAAGCGCGGTGGATTTGCCGGCTTCGTCTATCGCGAGCGGACAAAACCGATTGTCGTTGCGGTCGACGGCTTGGCAACCGCTGGCGGATGCGAGATCGTGCTTGCGGCCGACCTCGTGGTGGCGAGCACTCGTTCGTCGTTCGGACTTGCCGAGGTGAAGCGCAACCTCATCGCTGGCGCAGGCGGACTCTTTCGGCTCCCCCGCGCGATCGGACAAGCAGCCGCCATGGAGGCGATTCTCACTGGTGAACCGTTTACTGCGCAACGCGCATTCGAGCTCGGGTTGGTCTCGCGCCTCACTGAACCCGGCCAAGCATTCGAGGAAGCAATGCGACTCGCCACGCAGATCACCGCTGCGGCTCCATTGGCCGTGTATGCGAGTCGCAAGGTCGTGTTGGCTGCAGCGTACGAAGACGACGAGACACTCAAGAACCTCACCAATAGCGAGTTCGCCAAGGTGATGCAGTCCGAAGATGTCAAGGAAGGCCTGACCGCGTTCATCGAGAAGCGCCCGCCGAGCTGGCAGGGCAAGTAAGCCGAACGAGCAGTGGCGGCCGGCTCCTAGCGCTAGGACTCGGCGCGCAGCGACTTGTAGACGGTGAGTTTGCGGGCCGTGAGGCCAGCGCGTTCGTACATGTTCTTGGTCTCACGGTCGCCAGGCAGGGCGGTTGCCTCGATACCAGTGAGACCAGCTGCGCGGACGACAGCAATGGCTGCCTCGAGCATTGTGTCGCCGAGTCCGAGCTCACGCGCACCCGGCTCGACGTAGGCGTGAGTGACGAGGCCGCGGTCCTTTGTCGGCGAGAGCTCGACGACCATGTAGCTCAGGACGGCATCGTCGAGCGTGCCGATCAAGACAGCAGCGCTTGAGGAGTCGATCAGGTCGAGCCAAGCGGTGACCGGTGCGCACTCGGCAAGCCGCAGAGCCCCACCGCGCACGTTCTCGAGTCCGTGCCGTGCGAGTTGCTGTAAGTACTCGAGATCATCAGCGTCGGCGGCAGTGGCCCGACGCACGATGGGATCCACGGTTCAGCGCGCCTGGAGTTGAGCGATTTTGCCCAGAATGGTTCGCCGCGTGCGGTTGCTTTCTTCGTACTGGCGAATTGCCTCGAGCTCGAAACCGTCGAGTGAACTCAGTCGTTGCACCACGTGTGACGCCGCGAGGCTGTCATAGCCCTC
>JAYTWP010000206.1:0-5490 GCA_043743395.1 Actinomycetota bacterium
ACTGCGAACCCCAAGACCACATATGGCATTATCGACTCGGTTGTCGATGCGCCGAACGTGAAGAGTCTGGTGTTCGCTGAAGAGCAGGGTTCCTTCCTCGTCGGTGCCGCTGCGGCGCTGAAGAGCAAGTCGGGTCACATTGGCTTCATCGGTGGTCAGGAAATCGACCTCATCAAGAAGTTCCAGGCCGGCTATGCCGCTGGTGCCAAAGCCGTCAATCCCAAGATCGTCATCGACGTCAAGTACCTCGGTGCTGCCGGCGACAACAACGCGTGGGGCTCGCCCGATAAGGCCAAGGAAATCGCCCTCGGCTGGTATGCCAATGGCGCTGACATCATCTACACCGCTGCCGGCGGTTCGGGTGCAGGCACCATCGAAGCTGCTGTGCAGGCTGACAAGTGGGCAATCGGCGTTGACTCTGATCAGTACACCCTCAACAAGCCAGATGCCCAAAAGCACATCCTGACATCGATGATCAAGCGCGTCGACGTCGCCGTGTTCCAGACAGCCAAGGCTGTGCAGAGCGGTGACACCAAGGGTGGCGTGCAGGTGTTCGACCTCAAGGTCGACGGTGTTGGTTACGCAACGTCGGGTGGATACCTCGACGAATTTAAGGCAAAGCTTGAGGACTACAAGAAGCAGATCATCGACGGCACCATCAAGGTCCCAACAGCTCCCTGATCAACTCCATGAGTCATGAGTGACTCTCAATGACGATGACTGCAGATAGCCCGGGACTTCGGTCCCGGGCTATCTGCTAGAACAGCCAAGTGCGCGCGCCGCGAGGGGGACGATGAAAGCCGTAAGCAATGAGATCGCCGTCGATCTCAACGGGATCGAGAAGCGATTTCCCGGGGTCATTGCGAACCACGACGTCACGCTGAGCGTGCGGACGGGAACCATCCACGCCATCGTGGGCGAAAATGGCGCAGGCAAATCCACGCTGATGAACACGTTGTACGGCATGCACCAGCCCGACGCAGGCACCATCACCGTCAACGGCGTCGAACAGCACTTCAAGTCGCCGAGCGACGCCATTGCGGTGGGCATTGGCATGGTGCACCAGCACTTCATGCTCGCCGACAACTTCACCGTTCTGGAAAACATCATTCTCGGTGCCGAGCCAGCTCACGGTGGTGTGCTGTCCATGGGCGAGGCTCGTGCCCGCATCACCGAGATCGCCGTTGCGTCCGGTACCCACGTGGACCTCGATGCGTTGGTATCCGAGCTCGGCGTCGGTCAACGCCAACGAGTCGAGATCCTCAAGGTGCTCTTCCGCGGAGCACGCATCCTTATCCTCGACGAACCCACCGCCGTGCTCGTGCCACAAGAAGTCGACGAGCTCTTCAAAACGTTGCGGCACCTCGTCGACGACGGCGCCACCATTATTTTCATCTCACACAAGCTCGACGAAGTGCTCGCTGTCTCCGACGAGATCACCGTCATCCGCGACGGCGCCACGGTCACGACGGTGCTCCCCAAAGACGTCGACCGCGCCCGGCTCGGCGAGCTGATGGTGGGCGCTGAGCTTCCGTCTCCGGAAGGTCGAGAATCACAGGTCGGAGCAACCTTGCGCCTCAGCGTGAGCGGCCTCACCGTTGGAACCACAGGACAACGCAAGACGGTCGACGACGTGTCGTTCCAAGTACACGAGAGCGAGATCGTCGGAGTCGCCGGCGTGGAGGGCAACGGTCAATTCGAACTGTGCGAGGCCATCCTCGGACTCACACCAACGATTGCCGGAACGGTCGAGATCGGCGGACTCGACGTCACCAAGAGCACCACCCGCAAGCGCAAGGCCACCGGCCTCGGTTACATCCCCTTCGATCGCCATCGCGAGGGCCTGATGCTCTCGTCGTCGCTGTGGGAGAACACGCTTTTAGGTCGCGAAGAGAACGCCCGATTCGAGCGCGGACCGCTTGTGAATACCGCCGAGGCTCAACGCGATTGCACCGAGATCATCGAACGGTTCGACGTGATGACCCCGAATGAAGTCGTCCCCGCCTTTGCCCTCTCTGGCGGCAATCAACAAAAGCTACTGGTGGGCCGCGAGCTGAGCAACCGCCCGAAGATCCTGCTCGCAGCTCACCCCACCCGCGGCGTCGACATCGGTGCGCAGGCGGCGATCTGGGGTGAGCTCCGCCGGGCCAGAGATGCGGGGCTGGCCGTGTTGCTCATTTCCGCCGACCTCGACGAACTCATTGGACTCTCCGACACCATCCTGGTGATGTACGACGGCAAGATCACTGCGACGCTCGATCCAGCGACAGCCACGCCCAAGATGCTCGGCACCTTCATGACCGGCGGCAAGCAGGAGGTCGCGTGATGCCCGAGGAAACAACGATTCCGGCTACCGACAGCGTCGTCCGCGGCCTCAGCAAGTTGATGACACCGAAGCTGCACAACTCCAAGAACGGCCTCGTCACGACGGCAAGCTCCATCGCCGCGGTACTGCTCGCGCTGATCATCTCCGGGGTCATGCTCAAGGTCACAGGTAAAGACCCCATCAACGCCTACCGGAAGATGATCGAAACAGGGCTCGAGCACGACAAGTTGCTCGAGATGTTGCAACGTGCCACACCGCTGATGCTCTCGGCGGTGGCGGTGGCAATTGGCTTCAAGATGAACCTCTTCAACATCGGCGTCGAGGGTCAGTATCTGTTTGCCGCGCTGATCGCGGCGGTGGTCGGTGCCAAGGTGAGCATGCCCGCGCCGTTACACGTCACGTTCATCCTCATCGTGGCTATGGCGGCAGGTTCACTCTGGGCCAGTTTCGCCGCTGTGCTGAAGGTGAAGCGTGGCGTCAACGAGGTCATCTCCACGATCATGCTCAACTACGTCGCGTTGTCGGTGATCCAGTGGCTGTTCGACACGTGGTTCCGCGATTCGTCGAAGAGCGACCTCAACGTGAAGACCAAACTCTTGCCACGTAGCGCATGGATGCCCGACATCGTGAAGGGCCGGCTGTCGAGCATGTTCCTCATCGCGATCTTGGTAGTCGCTGTGTACTGGGTAGTGGTGTTCAAGAGTCGATTCGGCTTTCGACTGCGCGCATCTGGTCTCAACTCGGTGGCAGCGCGTACGGCCGGCATCAGCAGTAATCGCATGATCGTTTCGGCGATCCTGATGTCGGGCGCCATTGCCGGCCTGGTCGCCATGCCGTCGGTACTCGGCGACATCCATGCCTACGGACAAGGCGTGCCCGATGGCCTCGGTTTCGCCGGCATTGCTGTCGCGTTACTCGGGCGCAATCATCCGGTTGGCATCGTGGCTGCCGCCGCGTTGTATGGCTTCCTCGAATCGACGGCTGGCGCACTGCAGATCCAACACGTGCCCAGCTCGATCATCGACGTAATCAAGGCGATCATCGTGCTGACCGTCGTCATCGTGAACGAAGCCGTTACTCGATCGATGAACCGCCGCACAGCCGCGCGAACGTCGAGCGCATTGCAGAACGTCAAGCCGGTGGAGGCAACTGTATGAGCACCACCGAGATGGCACCAACCCCCAGCACGGCTGTTCGCAAGCCGACCAACTGGTTCTCAACAATCAATCAGCGCCCCGCACGACGGCTCATTGCCGCCGGTGTTGTCTTACTCGTGTTCTTGTCGATCACTCGCGAGATCACGGGCGCGGTCGATCTCACATCGTCGGGCACGATGGGGACCACATTGCGACTGGCGATCCCTATCCTGCTCGCCGGCCTCGCCGGGTTGTGGGCCGAGCGAGTAGGCGTCGTCAACATCGGCATCGAAGGCATGATGATCTTCGGCACGTGGTTCGGCGGATATGGCGCGTGGCAGTTCGGGCCGTGGGTCGGGTTGCTGATGGGTATCGGTGGCGGCGCCATTGGTGGCCTCATTCATGCCGTGGCCACGGTTCGGTTCAACGTCGATCACGTCATCTCTGGTGTTGCCCTGAACCTGTTCGCTGCGGGTGGCATGCGCTATCTCAGCGAACTCGTCTTCGTCGGCAAACCAGGCGGCGGCATCAGCCAGTCGCCAGGTCAAAAGGGCGCAATTCCTCGCTTCGATCTACCGTTCGCCGCCGGTGGCCGACTTTTTGGCTGGCACTCGCCCGATGTGCTCGGTTGGTTCGAGCGGCGGCACTGGTTCGTCGTCGGCGATCTCGCCGGTGTGCTTCGCGGATTTGCGTTCGGAATATCGTGGGCCACCTTGCTCGGCTTGCTCCTGGTGCCCCTGTCCACCTGGGTGTTGTGGCGTACACGCTTTGGTCTGCGCCTGCGTTCATCCGGCGAGGCTCCGCTCGCAGCCGAAAGTCTCGGTGTCAAAGTCACACGCGTGCGATATGTGGGCCTCATCATCAGTGGCTCATTTGCCGGACTCGGTGGCGCGTACCTGTCAATCGTGTCGTCGTCGTACTATCGCCAGGGACAAACCGCAGGCCGCGGTTTCATCGGGCTTGCCACAATGATTTTCGGTAACTGGCGGCCGTCAGGTGTTCTGGGCGGAGCCACGTTGTTCGGTTTCTCCGAGGCACTCAAGTTGCGTCGTGACGACAGTATCCCCGCCCTGTTCTTGTTCGTCAGCTTCGTCGCTGCACTCATCTTGGTGTACGCGATCTATCGCAAGCGGATCATTCCCGGCGTGATAGCCGGGGCGTTCGGGGTGCTGTTCTTCGTCACGTACCTCAGCGTCGACAAAGTACCTGCGTCACTCACCCAAGCCACGCCGTACCTAGCGACCCTGCTCGTGTTGGCCACGGCCAGCCAGCGTCTACGCCCACCTGCGCACGCCGGCAGGCCGTATCGTTCGGGCGAGAACCGCTAGCCGTCTCAGCTACGAACGCGAGAGTTCGCTCACTGCCTGCACCTCTATACCACCACGTGGCCGCTGCGTAATCGTCACTTTCACGCGGTGCGGCTGCGCGGTGAGCATCACCTCGCCGGCGATCTCGGCGGCGAGCGCCTCGGCGAACACCGGCCGATCGCGGAAGCTCCAGAGATACAGCTTGAGGCTCTTGCTCTCGATACAGAACTGATCAGGCATGTACTCGATGACCAAACTCGACAGGTCGGGCTGCTCGGTCACCGGGCACACACTGGCGAGTTCGTCGGTCGTGAAACGCACCGTAGTGACGTTTGGCGGCGCAGCGAAGACCTCGACATGCTCGATGGCATGGCGCACGGTGCTGCCGAGCACCGTCAACTTGTTCGGCACGGTGAGATCCATGGACACAAAGGCTACGGTACGTCTATGGCAAGTGTCCTCTCCCCCGAGCAGATCGACCGCTATCACAACGACGGATTCTTGGTCCTTGAGGACTTCGCGTCGGCTCAGTCGTGTGCTGCCCTTCGGGAGCGCGCTAACGAAATGGTGAACTCGTTCGAGCCCACCGAGCGCCGTTCGATCTTCACCACCAATGAACAAGATCGCATCAGCAGTGGCGAATTCCTCGATTCGGCGAACGGTATGTGGTGCTTCTTCGAGGAGGAAGCATTCGACGCCGACGGCCAATTGCGACAGGACA